>JAGPMH010000015.1 GCA_018052945.1 Negativicutes bacterium
CCCATCATTACCAGCCTTTGTCTCACCTAATATTCTAAATTTCTTAGTAGAAAACTTCCAAGTCTCACCAATTTCCACTGCTGATCAAGATTTAGCAAAAATTTTAAAGAAATAAATTAATGCTAAAATCCCAACTAAGTTAAACTTAGTTGGGATTTTTTTAGTAACAAGAACGTAAAATATTTTCTACATCTTTTTGATTAAGTTCCTGCAATCTGCCAATATTTCCTCTGGCTGTTGTCATTTTTGCTAACAATTCAATATCTTCTTCTTTTACACCTAAATCTCTTAGTTTAGTCACACCTTGCCACGTTTTTATAGTTTTTCTAAATTTTTCAGTAGCATCTTCCAGTTCATCACATTGCCAAATATTTTTACTAAATCGTTCAAATTGTACCGGATTACTTCTCACTACATACTCCATCCACGCCGGAAACAATACCCCTAACCCTGCACCATGTGCTACCGCAGGATATAACGAACTAATACTGTGCTCCATATCATGACAAGACCAATCTCCACCTTTTAGCCCTGCTCCACTAGTACCATTTAACGCCATCGTTGCCGCCCACGCTAAATTAGCTCTACTAATATTATCATCTTCTTTTAATTTCAACTTACCAACCGCTTTTATAATACTATTCAATAACGCTTCATTTACTGCAATAACGGTTTCTTCATATGTACCCATAAAATAAAATTCTAAAATATGAGCCATCGCATCAAGTGCACCATTAACAGTTTGATTCCATGGTAAAGAGTTTTGAACACTAGGATCAATTATTGAAACTTTAGGAAATAGCAACGGATGTCCCGTTCCCCATTTTTTCTGCTCTTGTTCATTAGTTATAACCGCACTACAATTCATTTCTGAAGCCGTTGCTGATAAAGTTAGCACCGTAAAAATTGGTAGAGCCTTTGTTATTCTTTCTGTACGTTCAAAAACATTCCATACATCCTCACAATAAACACCGGCCGCAACAATCTTCGTTGTATCAATAACACTACCACCCCCTACAGCAACTACTGCCTCAACGTCTTCCTTTTTAGCTAAATCAATACATTCATAAACTTTATCCAAATTGGGATTTGGTTTAACACCCCAATTTTCAACCCAGCTTATTTCATTTTCCTGAAAAGATTTAATAACCTCATCATATACACCATTTTTCTTTATTGAACCGCCACCGGCAATCAGTAAGACTTTTTTGTAGCCATTAGCTTTAATCAAGCTCCCAATTTGCTTAATAGTATTATCACCAAAAACTAATTTTGTTGGATTATAAAAATTATAAGAAATCATTTTGAAAACCCCTTTTATATTATTTAACAATATTTATTATACACTAAAATTACTTCTTCTTTATCGTTTTGTTGCAAGTGCAACATACAGCAAGATTTAATTATAATATTATAATGGCAGAAGATAAAATTTCTAATAAATTGGAGTGAAAATATTATGATTAGAACAATAATAAAAATAGATGAAAATAAATGTAATGGTTGTAGCCTCTGCGTTAATGCTTGTCACGAAGGGGCTTTAAAAATGATTGATGGTAAAGCAAAATTGATTCGCGATGATTACTGCGATGGTCTTGGACACTGTCTGCCAGCTTGTCCGACCGGCGCAATATCTTTTGAGAAAAGAGAAGCCTTACCCTATGATGATGTCGCTGTTCAAAAAGCTAAAGAAAGTCAAACTAAAAAATCGGTTGGTTTTTCCTGTCCCAGTTCGCAAGCAAAAAAAATAAACCAAAATAATATTACAACAGAGTCTCCTACCAAAGATTTTTCTCAATTAAATCAGTGGCCGGTTCAAATCAAACTAGTTCCGCCCAATGCTCCATATTTTAATAATGCCCAACTATTGATTGCCGCTGATTGCACCGCTTATGCTTATGGCAATTTTCACAGTAAGTTCATGAATAATAAAATCACATTAATCGGTTGTCCTAAATTAGATGACGGTGATTATGCGGAAAAACTCTCAGCCATTTTAAGCTATAATAATATTAAAAGCATAACCGTTGTTAAAATGTCCGTTCCTTGTTGTGGCGGAATTGTTAACGCCGTAACAACCGCTTTAAAAAACAGCGAAAAAATCATCCCTTGGCAAGTTATCACAATAACTCCTGATGGCAATATCTTGGAATGATTTTACAGCAAAAACCTCTCTGTAACTACAGAGAGGTTTTTTTATTAAACTTTTAATAACTTCTTTTACTTAATTGCTAATAACAATTCCTGCGCAGTTTTAGCTGAAGATGCTGGATTTTGTCCTGTAATAAGGAGCCCATCAGATACTACATATGATTTCCAATCTAGGCCACGGCTATAAATTCCCCCATTTTCTTTTAACATATCTTCGACTAAAAACGGAACAATTTTACTCAAACCTACAGCTTCTTCCTCACTATTACTAAAACCTGTAACTTTTTTATCTTTAACCAAATGAACACCATTGATTGTAACATGGCGAAGAACGGCCGGAGCGTGGCAGACTGCGGCCACCGGTTTATTATTTAAGATTGCACTTTCTATCAACAACTGTGATATTTCATCATTAGCAAGATCCCATAGCGGACCATGTCCTCCAGGATAAAAAATCGCATCATAGTCACTGAGCGAAATTTCATTAAGTTTTTTTGTATTATTTAATAAGGTCATTGCTTCCTGATCTTGTTCAAATCTACGTGTTGAATCATTTTGTGCTAAACTTTCATTACTTTTAGGATCAAGTGGTGGTTTGCCACCTTTGGGTGAAGCTAGCGTAACCTTTACTCCAGCATCGACAAAAACATAATATGGAGCTGCTAATTCTTCCAGCCAAAATCCTGTTTTTTCCCCTGTATCACCAAGGTCTTCATGCGAAGTCAAAATTATAAGGATATTTTTTTTCATGAAATTCACCCTCTTCATTTTAATTTTATCAAACAAAATTTATATTATTTCAAACTATATAATATTATAACAAAAAATCTAGATTATTTTTATATATTTAAAAGCAAAAACAACTTCTATACTACAAAATATATAGCGACAGTTATTTTATATTATAAACGAAGCTTTATCACAAAATTCAACTTCTTTATTAATTTTTAGAGCTTCAGCTAAAAATAGCAACGCTCTGTCTTTTTGTTTAGCCTCTATCATTACATTAAGTTCTTTATTATTGTTTTTAGCAACCTTCAAAAATTCTAGCAAGGTAGCACTATTTATAAAATCAGCATGAGCTCTAATGTTTTTACTATCTTTAGGACTAGAAATATGAATTTTAGGATTATCATTGCCCCACGTTTCACTAATTTCGCGCCATAACATTGTTATATTTTCACCGTTATTATGACAAAAATGATGATGTACATCAAAAACCATCGGAATAAAAAGTTTTTGACATATTTTCAAAACATCTCTTGCCGTATAGCTTTTATCATCATTTTCTAAAACAATTCGTTTTTTTAATTTAGTCGGCAATAACTCAAAATTTTCTATAAACCGATTTATGGCACTTTTTTTATCATCATAAACGCCACCAACATGTATAACCAATTTAGCTTCCGGTAAGTTCATCGCAGTAAATAAATTATCATGATATTGCAAATCCTTAATACTATTCTTTAAAACTTCTTCTTTCGGGCTATTCAACAATGTAAAATGATCTGGATGTGCACTAATTAAAATTTTATGGGTTCTTATATAAATTCCTAGTTGTTCCAATTCGTTTTTAAAATCATTAATATAATCCCAGTGATAGGTACTTTCATGAGTTGCCAACGGAATTAGTCTAGACGTCATGCGAAAAACCTTGATATCATTGGCTATGTTATATTCAAAAATTCTTTTTTGACAGTCTATATTGTATTTGGCAATATTGTAAAGTTTTTTAGGCCAATCATTTTCCGGAATTTTTTTTAAATTACTATACGTTACGGTTTTATTCGGCGAACCATCTGCTAAATTAAGAGCTATCGCTACATAACCTAAATTTACTTTCATATCTATTCACCACTCTCAGCAGTCTTCACAAGTAATAGCCTTTTTCGGGCAGACCTCTATACATTTATCACATTGCAAGCAATCTTTACTTTCAATAGTATAGCCTTTCTGTGGTTCATATATAATTTGCATCGGACATATTTTTACGCATTTTTGACAACTAATACATTCATTGTCCATTTTACGTCTTTTAATAGCACTAACCCATCCAGCAATACTCCCCATCGGACAAAAACTGCACCAAGTTCTAGGATTATAAAATAACCCCAAAACTACACCAATAATACTAGTAATGAAAATTATTTGCAAAAACACCATCCCAATCTTATCCACAGCACTGCCTGCAAAATACATTTGATAAAAAAACACTGTGAAAATAAGTCCAACCATAAATATTCTGAAATATTTATTCTTGGCCCAATTCGGAATTTTTTTATTATCATTAATTTTTGCAAAAACATTATCCCATAAACTTCCTCGCGGGCAATAACTACCACACCACTTTCGACCATATTTAAATGCTAACACTATCGGTGCGACCATACATACTAACGCTATTACCCCAACCTGTGGCCAAAGCCAAAATCCAACTAGCAAATAAGTTAACAATACAAAATATGAATATTTTTTCCACATATTAATCTCCATTATTTATAATTAATTAGTTTTTCTTTGTTCAAAATTTTAATTTTACCTCTGCTGACATTTATAATATTTTCTTCTTGAAAATATTTCAATAATCTTGAAACAACTTCACGAGCCGTACCAATATTTTTCGCAATATCATCATGAGTACATTTTAATTCCATAGATTGATGCAGTTCTAATTCTTTCCGTAAAAACAATGCAATACGCTGATCCATTTTACTAAACATCAACTGTTCCATCAGCCACATCGCATCATTAAATCGCTGATTGATAAGCTCCGCTAAAAATTTATCAACAATAACATTATTTTGTCGCAACTGGTCAATGGCTTTCGGATTGATTATATAAATTTGCGAAATAGTTTCAGCATCAATTAATATATTAAAATTAATATTCTGCAAAATACAACTAGCCGATAAAATACACATTTCACCTTTCGTTAACCGATATAGCGTTAACTCTTTTCCTGATTCGCCAAGAATATACCCTCTCAACAAGCCCTGTTTTACAATAATAAAACCTGTACATTCTTGTCTACCACCATGAACATTACTTTTTCGGTCATAAGTTACCTCTTTAGTATTGTTTATTATTAAACTCTGCTCTTCATTATTTAATTTATTCCAAAATGGAATTATCGTTTTTAAATCATCAATCAACATAATTAACTCCTTGTTACAATGTATCAAAAATTTAAAAGCTTTTCGGTGATAATATCACCAAAAAGCTTTTATTTATAAAAAATACACAACCAAATGCACGGTGGATTTTCTGAAGTATAACTAACTTTGTGTTTCTCATGCGCTTTTATCACAAAATAATCTCCAGCACTAACTATCCTTACCAGCCCTGTTTCATACTCTATTTTAGCACTACCTTGCAATAACATTACCAATTCATTATCAGCTTGATCAAACCAGTCAGAAATTTGACCAGTGCTAATAATTCGCTCTATTCTAAATTCTTTACCAGATAAAATATTTTCAATAATCTCACTATCATTTTTTGCTAACTCACTAATTGTAAAAATATTATCAAAGTTCTTTAAAGCCATCTTTATCCACAACACCTAAAATTAATTTTGGTTTTAATACTAAATTGCTACTTAATTTTATACTATTTTGAATAATATTTTTTGCCAATTCAGCTTTAACTAAATCATTAGCTTCAATAACCGCAACTGCAGTATCAGCCTTTACCGCATCACCAATTTCCACTAACATATTAATACCAACAGCTAAATCAATTGCTTGATCTTTATATTCTCTGCCTGCACCAAGAATAACTGCGGCTTTGCCAATTTCTGCTGTTATTATTTTTTCAACATAACCACTATCTTTTAAACAAACATTAATTTTGTATTTAGCTTGTGGTAATAGTGAAATATCATCTACAACGTGAGCATTACCACCTTGTGCTGTAATAAATTTTTTTAGGAATGTTAAGCCTATTTTATCATCAATTAATTGTTCTAATAAAACTACCGCTTTATCATAATTAGTTTCAATTTCTGCCATTTGTAAAATGTTAGCACCTAAACACAGAGTTACTTCCTTCAATTTACCACTAACTTTTCCTGATAAAACCTCAACAGCTTCTCTAACTTCCATACTATTGCCAATCGCATAACCTAATGGCTCTTCCATGCTAGTTAAAATGGCTTTTGTATCCTTATTGACCAACTGCCCAATTTTCACCATATAGGTTGCTAATTTAATTGCTTCAGCTAAATCTTTCATAAATGCACCACTACCAACTTTTACATCTAAGACAATTTTATCCGCTCCGGCAGCAATTTTTTTGCTCATTATGGAAGAGGCAATTAGTGGTATTGATGAAACAGTTCCTGTGACATCTCTTAGTGCATAAAGTTTCCCATCCGCTGGTGCAATTAAATTACTTTGTCCACTTAAAGCCATTTTGTTTTCTTTAAGTAATTTAATAAAGTTCTCGTATGACACTGCAGTATCAAACCCTTTTATCGACTCTAACTTATCAATAGTTCCTCCAGTAAACCCCAGCCCTCGTCCTGACATTTTTGCCATAACAGCACCGGCAGCAACGACTAGCGGTAATAAAATTAAGGTAGTAGTATCAGCAACACCACCAGTGCTATGCTTATCAACTTTTATCCCTTCTACAGTCGATAAGTTTAAAATCTCACCGGAATTAGCCATTGCTATAGTTAAGACCGCCGTTTCTTCATAATTCATACCATTTAAATATATTGCCATCAGTAATGCTGAAATTTGATAATCTGGTATTTCACCCTTAGTATAGCCTTCAACAACAAATTTTATTTCAGCTTCGGTTAGAGTTTTTTTATCGCGTTTTTTTTCAATAATATCTATTATTCGCATTTCATTCTCCTACTACTACAACAAATTTTCACCATATTTCATTTTTTTCAGGTTGAAATTAGTAGCAATTGTTGCCGCTACATCAGCAAAAGTTTTTCTAGTTCCCAAATTCTTGCCTTGCAAATGCTCATTATAAAGCAATAACGGAACATACTCGCGCGAGTGATCAGTTGAAGCCGTAGTAGGATCGCAACCATGATCAGCCGTAATAATCAATAAGTCATCAGCTTTTAGCATTGGCAACAAACTCCCAAGCTCCTTATCAAATAATTCTAACGCTTTTGCATAGCCCTCAACATCATTTCTGTGTCCATATAAACTATCAAACTCTACTAGATTAGCCATAATTAAACCTTTTATATTAGTTTGTGTTGTTAAATTTTTTAACACTGCCATTCCTTCTGAATTTGATTTTGTACTAAATGATTTTGTTAAGCCTTGTTGTGCAAAGATATCAGAAATTTTCCCTATGCCTACTACATCGTATTGTTTTTCTTTTAACAAATCCAACACCGTCTGGTCCGGTGGTAATAGACTATAATCATGGCGATTAGTAGTCCTACTAAAATTCCCGTTTTCTCCAATAAATGGTCTAGCAATAATTCTTCCTACCGCATGTTTTTCAATGCACACTTCCGTTCTTGCAATTTTACACATCTTATAAAGTTCTTCCAGTGGCACAACTTCCTCATGTGCCGCAATTTGAAACACACTATCAGCCGAAGTATAAATAATCGGTTTTCCCGTTTCAATATGTTCTTGTCCCAATTCTTTGATTATTTCTGTCCCTGAAGCAACTTTATTTCCTAGTATATCTTTGCCCACCAGCGCTTTAAATTTATCAATAACTTCTTGGGGAAACCCTTGTGGATAGACCGGAAATGGAGTAAATAAAGGACATCCCGCCATTTCCCAATGTCCACTGGTAGTATCTTTCCCTGCAGAAAGTTCTGCCATTTTTCCATAACAACCACTCGGCTTAGTTACTTTTTTTACCCCTTCAATATCATCAATTAATCCTAACCCCAATTTTTCTAAATTAGGTAAAAATAGCCCGCACTTGCTGCGAGCTATATTCACCAAAGTATTTGATCCAACATCACCATATTTATCAGCATCCGGCAAATAACCAATACCAACACTATCCATGACAATTAAAAATACTCTGTTATACATATTATCCCTCTTTTTCAAGAAAGTTATTATTTTATCCCTGCCATTAATAAACCAATTAATGATTTTGCATCATTAATCTCACCATCTTTAATTAAGTGACTTATTTCTCCTGGCGTATAAAGTTCAACATTGATAAATTCATCTTCATCCGGTGATTGTTCTCCACGAGTTAAGTCCTCTGCAACATAGATATGAATAACTTCATTAGTAAACCCCGGAGTAGTATTAATAGAAATTATATGTTTTATATTGCCTGCAATATAGCCAGTTTCTTCCTGTAATTCTCGACGTGCACACTCTTCAATACTTTCACCTTCAACATCGAGTTTCCCCGCCGGCAATTCTAAAGTAACCGCATTAATAGGGTAGCGATATTGTCTAACTAACGCAATCTTTCCATTAGGACAAAGCGGAACAACTGCTACCGCTCCTGGATGTTCCACCCATTCTCTTGTCGCCTGATTACCATTAGGCAATTCAATAGTATCAACATTTAATTTAAGTACACTTCCTGAAAAAACTCGTTCAGTTTTTATAAATTTTTCTGTTAATTCGCTATACATAAAAACACTCCTAATTATTAATACAAAATAAGCATACCCTAAATAAATCCATCTTTCAATCTAAATTATAAAATTATGTTAATTTGCTTTTTTATCAGCCATTCTTTTTAAATCATACCATAGTGGGCTAGCATTAAAAATTGATGAGTACGCTCCGCAAGAGATACCAATCAATAACGCTAAAGCAAAATTTTTCGTAGTTTCGCCTCCAAAAACAAATAAGGAAACAACAGTAAATAGTACCGTTAAAACAGTATAAATCGATCTTGTCATAGTTTGCATAATACTATGGTTTATCAATTCAATTAAGTCTCCACCTTTTCTAAAGTGTAGTTTTAAATTTTCTCTAATTCTATCAAAAATTACAATTGTGTCATTAATTGAATATCCAATAATAGTCATAATCGCTGCTACAAACGAGCCATCAATTTCTTTTTGTAATAGCGAAAATACACCCATAACTATTATTATATCATGTAATAAAGCTGCTATCGCTGACAATGCAAACTTTAATTCAAAGCGATATGATATGTACATTATTATGATAACCCAAGATATCAGCATCGCTAACACCGCTTTTAATGTTAACTCTGAGCCAATTACCGCACCGACTTTTTCTGTTCTTAAAACTTGATATTCACCTAATTTTTCTTTCATCCCATCTAGTACTGCTCGTCTTGTCTCATCTGGTAAGATTGTAGTTCTAACAAAAACATCTTCCGATGCTTCAATATGTTCTTTTCCTGCTAATTGGATAGTACTATTTTCTAAGCCATAATCCTTTAAAGTATCTCTAACTTGCAATACCGTTACAGGTTTAGCAAATTTTAATTCAACAATAGTTCCACCGGTAAAATCAATTCCTAAATTAAATCCTTGAACAAAGATTGAAATAATTCCAGGAATGATAAATAACAATGATAACATATACCATATTTTTCTTTTGCCTATAATATTAAAATTCTTCACTATTTTCACCCCTTAAGCTCCAAAAAATTTACTGTTTTTAAATAAGTTTGAACCTATTAATAATTTTAATAAATATTGTGTAACTGTGATTGCAGTAAACATACTTAACACAATCCCTAAGCCCAAGGTAATAGCGAAGCCCTTAATTGGGCCACTTCCCAAGAAAAACAATACTACTGCCGCAATAATAGTAGTTACATTTGAGTCTAGAATCGTCGCAAAAGCTCTGGAGAACCCTGAATCCATCGCATTTCTCAAAGTTTTGCCATTACGAAACTCTTCCTTGAATCTTTCAAAGATTAAGACATTGGCATCAACCGCCATCCCCATTGATAAAATAATACCCGCAATTCCCGGCAGAGTTAAAGTTGCATCCAATAATTTTAATGAGAATAGTAACATTAATACATATAATGCTAAGCTTACATTGGCAATTAAACCGGATAAGCGATAAAAAGCTAACATGAATATTATAATCGCACCAATTCCTACCATAAAGGCAAATTCACTTTTATCTTTAGAATCCTGCCCTAAAGTTGGGCCAACTGTTCTCGTTTCAACAATATCAACCTTAACCGGTAGCGATCCTGATCTCATTAGAATTGCTAAATTCTGCGCTTCTTCAATCGTTTGCGAACCAGTTATCACCGCTTTACCACCAGTAATCGGTTCGTTAACAGTTGGATTTGTCAAAACTTTTTTATCTAATAATACCGCTATTTTTTTACCGATATTTTTTGTCGTTAAATCAGCAAACTTTTGTGCCCCTTCTTCCGTAAATTCCAGTGCTACCAAGTTTTTATTAGCTTGATCTATTTGTGCATGAGCATCTTTTAAGTCAGTTCCATTCAAAGCTGTGACACCGGCTTCATCTTTAAACTCTAACATTGCCGTTTTACCTAACATTTCAATCGCTTTTTCCGGATCTTTTACGCCCGGTAATTCTACAATAATTCTTCTTGAACCTTCACGCTGAATGATTGGTTCAGTTAAGCCCAATTCATTAACACGACGTTCAATAATTTTCACAACCCGATTTACCGCATCATCATTAACAGGTGCTTCAGGCGTATCAATTGCTTCCAATACAACATGAGTCCCACCTTGTAAATCCAACCCTTGTTTAATAGAATGTGCCAGTGGCAAAATATGGTAAGCGAAAACCGCAATTATTACAATAACTATCGCCATTAATTTAGCAAAAACATTTTTTCTCACTATTAATCCTCCTCATAGTTTAAATATTTTATAATAATTAAATAATTTAACCATTATTGCTGCAGAAACTTTAAAACAGTATCAGAAACCTCGGCAATTGTTAAATCATCCGTTTTTATCAATAAATCACTATTATTAAGTGCATCTTGCAAGCGCTGATGCTGCTCTTTCAATGTTTCCTGTCCCCATAATACCCCACGTCTTTGTTGAATAACATCATATGATGCATCTAACATAATAACTTTATCAGGCTTTTTATGCTTCCAAAGCTGCTTTATGCAAGAATGTTCTTGTGCAACATTATACGCATCAATACCATTTTTCTGTAAATTTTTCACTAATGTTGTCTTTCCCGAGCCACAAACACCAACTACAACAACTATCATAATACCCCCTTAATAAGGATAGGAAACATTTACATATTTTATTTTATTATCACTTGTTTTTTTTCTGATACTCATCACTGCAATAGTCATATCATCACCGGCTCTATTTTGATCTAAACTAAGTGCATATTCTAAAATAGAATTTGCAATAAATGCGGTATCATCAACTGAGTTTTCTGCTATTATTTTTTTTATATATTCCATATCAATTTCTTTACTGTATTTCTTACCGGCAGCTTGAATTCCATCAGTGTAAGAAATAAAGATTGAACCAGGCATTAATGGCACTTGATACATCAGCGGTTTCATACTACGGTGAACACCAATGGAATTAACACTTTCATCATAAAAAGTTATCCCAAATTCATCCTTCATAATAACCGGGCAATTTGAATTTCTACTGATTACCACTGTATCAGTCGCAAAGTCTGCACTGATCAACGTCAATGTTGAGGAAACTTTACCATCTTTTAATACATACAGATAATCATGTGCGCTACGAGCTACCGCTCCATCTCTAGTACCGTCTGCTATTAACGTAATCGCCTTGTTAACAACAACACTACTAGTCGTTTTCGCAGACTTGCCACTACCTTGTCCATCTGCTAAGACTAAAGAAACACCACCTTGTGGGCGCTCTACTACATCAACACTATCGCCACAGTGTGATACTGCATATTTATTTGTTTGTGCTATACTAACTTTTACTTCCATACTACTCCCTACCATCACAAAACAGGCAAAATGTCTTAGCACATTTTGCCTGTTTTACAATTTACTATACCATCAGTAGTAACAACATAGTCCACTAAGATATCATGTTCCTCACTAGGTATTTCTGTAATAATTTGACAAGATAATGCTACCCCAATCTTAATCGCTTGAGGGCACTGAGCTAAAAATCTATCATAAAAACCTCTGCCCATCCCTAGTCTCGCTCCATAATTATTATATGCCACTGCCGGAACTATTATAACCTCGAGCTTATCAGGAGCTATATATTCTTTGTTATCATCTTTAACACTTCTTATCCCAAAACTACCGATTCTAAGATCTTTCCAGTCATTTAAAATAGCACCGTTCATTATGCCTGTTTCATCAACTACTTCCGGCACTACAACCAGTTTGCACTTATTAAGACAATCTTTAATTAAATTATCAATATTAACTTCATCTGCCATCGCTAAATACACCATAATATTTATACTAGACTCAAACAACGGCATTTTGATTATCTTTTGACAAATATTATTACTTTGAATGGCTAATTCATTCTGGTTATAAGCTCTTCTTTTAGATAGAACTTCTTTGCGTAACATTTTTTTTTGTTGAAGAATCGCTACTTTAAAATCCATATTACTCTTCAACATTAACTTTATTAACCGCCGTTTTAGCAATTTTAATTTCCACACTATCGGCAATCTTTATTTCTAAAGTATTATCAGCTATTTTGGTAATAACGCCATAAATTCCGCCTAAGGTAACAACATTATCGCCAATCTTTAAATTACTTAACATTTCTTGTCTTTTTGCTTGCTCTTGTTTTTGCGGTTTATATAACATAAAATAAAACGCTAACACCATGAACACTATTGGTCCATAAGAAAAAAGCATTTGAGTCATTTCTGGTGAAAAATTCATTGTTCAACACTCCTATTTTTTATTAAGCTAACATAATTTAGTTCGCCAAATTATCAAAAAACCCTTTTTATTTAGCATACTTTGCTAAAAAGTCACTTCTAAACTCTACAAAACAATCATCAATAATAGCCTGACGCATTTTTCTCATAAAATCTAATAAGAAATATAAGTTATGAGTAGTCGTAAGTCGCAATCCAAATATTTCTTCTGTTTTCAGCAAATGTCTAACATAAGCTCGCGAAAAATTACGACAAGTATAACAGCCACACTCACTATCAATCGGTCGAAAATCTTTAGCATACTCAGCATTTTTCACAACTAATCTTCCTGTACTAGTCATTACTGTACCATTACGAGCTACTCTAGTAGGAAAGACACAGTCAAACATATCAATCCCATGCATTACACCTTCTATTAAGCAGTCCGGCGTTCCAACACCCATTAAATAGCGTGGTTTATTATAAGGCAATTGATGTACGGTATGTTCTAAAATCTCATACATCAATGGTTTAGGTTCACCTACACTTAGTCCGCCTACAGCATAGCCAGGAAAATCTAAAGAAACCAAATCTCTTACACTCATTGACCGCAAATCTTTATACATCCCACCTTGCACAATTCCAAATAAAGCTTGGTCTGTTCTAGTGTGAGCTTCTTTGCAACGCTCTGCCCATCTGGTAGTACGCTCTGTCGATTTTTTTGCATAATCATGATCAGCTGGATATGGCACACATTCATCAAAAGCCATAATAATATCAGAGCCTAAATCCATTTGAACTTGCGTTGCTTTTTCCGGTGATAAAAATTGTTTTGAACCATCAATATGAGAGCGAAAAGTCACACCCTCTTCCGTTATTTTACGTAATGGCCCTAAGCTAAAAACTTGAAATCCACCACTATCAGTTAAAATTCCGCCATCCCAATTCATAAACTTATGTAAACCGCCGGCTTCTTTTACTAATCCTTCACCCGGACGCAAAAATAAATGATAAGTATTACTCAAAATTATTCCGGCACCCATCTCCTTAAGTTCATGCGGTGACATTGCTTTAACGGTAGCTTGTGTTCCCACCGGCATAAAAATCGGGGTATCAAAAACACCATGCGGCGTATGTAAACGCCCTGCTCTAGCCCCTGTTTTAGAGCACTGTTTTATTAATTCATACTTAACTGCCAAAATTTAAACCTCCCAAAATAAAAAGCCGATATCTATATCAACATTGTAATTGTAAAATAAACATACTTTATAAGTTTATCATAAAATAAAAAAACTTGCGAACAAACTTAATTATTCGCAAAGTTTTTCTGTTTTATACTTTATTTTTGATTATTCAAAAACATTGCATCACCAAAACTGAAGAACTGGTATTTTTCTTTAATCGCTTCTTGATAAGCTTGTAAAATTTTTTCTTTTCCAGCAAAAGCACTGATTAACATTAACAATGTACTTTTCGGCAAGTGGAAATTAGTGATAATCGCATCAACGATTTTAAACTGATAACCCGGATAAATGAAAATGTCAGTCCAACCACTTTTTGCTTGTAGTCCATCCGTTGTACTAGCTGATTCTAATGTCCTAATCGCCGTTGTTCCTACTGCAATAACTCTATTACCATTACGCTTGGCAGTATTGATAATTTCCGCTGTTTCTTGTGACACTGCATAATACTCTTTATGCATTTTATGTTCCGTTATTTCTTCAACATTAACAGGCCTAAAAGTTCCTAACCCTACATGTAAAGTCACAAACGCCAAATTTACCCCTTTAGCTTGACATTTATTCAATAATTCCTTAGTAAAATGTAGTCCCGCCGTCGGCGCAGCAGCCGAACCACTTTCTTTAGCATAAACAGTTTGATACCGCTCCTTATTATTTAAATGTGCTTTAATATATGGCGGCAGTGGAGTTTCTCCTAATTCATCCAAAATTTCTTCAAAAATCCCCTGATAATTAAACTTTGCAATCCGTCCGCCAAAGTCAGTATTATCAATAATTTCACACTCTAAATTTTCACCAAAAACTATCTTAGCACCAATCCGAGCTTTTTTACCAGGCTTAACTAAAACTTCCCATTCATCGCCTTTTTGACGATTTAATAAAAACACCTCTACCTTGCCACCGGAACCTTTTTTACTACCTAGTAACCTTGCCGGCATCACTTTCGTATCATTGAAAACCAATGTATCACCTTTTTGTAAATATTCCAGTAAATCATAAAATTTTTTATGTTCAATATTGCCATCATACTTATTCATAACCATTAATCTAGAATGATCCCGTGGTTCACAAGGTGTTTGTCCGATTAACTCTTCTGGCAAAAAATAATCAAAATCACTTAATTGCATTAAATTCTCCTTCTTAATATAACTTGTTTATCTCAACATTTTGATAATAATGCTTTAATATTGTTTTAAAGTAATTATTATCTTTAGGATTAGCATTCATCGCCATTTGTTTTGCACCCCATTGCGATAAGCCTAAGCCATGCCCCCAGCCAAAACCAGAAAAATCAACAATTTCACCATTTCTGCCGGTTATTCTTCTAATATTATCTTTATCAGTTACTAATCCTTTTAATTTATAATCAGGCATATTAACCTTAATAGTTTTTTTACTATATTGTCCAATATTAACATCAATTTCTTTATCTGCCGGCACAACAATACTAATATCAAACAGCGTACTATTTAACCCTAAAATTGTTCTAGCCTTCGCCCCTGACAGCATTACCGTATTAGCATCACCTATAAAGCTAATATTTTTTATTCTGCCGACCGCACTTCGATCATTACTATTTTTACCATAACTTTTTAAAGGTGAAATCTCAATCGCCTGAAGCTTTCCAATGTTATATCCCGCAGCAATAATTTTTTGCTGAATTTCTAATGCTGTTAGTTTTTTCTCCCATTTATAATTTGGTGAATTTTGGTCATAATCCGGCACCGCCCTTAAATAAGGCAAATAAGACCCCCAGACCTCTTCACTATTTTCAGTGTAGCCCCCAGACGCACTATGAAAAACAGCGGTAATAAGTTTACCATTAGAATAGAGCACCAGCCCTTTAGTATCATCCACCGCTGTTATTGCCCTTATATCTTCAACATTCTTGCCACCATAAACTTGACAATGTGTAGTGGGGCAAACATTAAACCCTTCGTTAACATGTTTGTTGATTTCATTTAGAGCATAGGTTCTAGCCGCTACCGCCTGTGCTTTTAATGCCTCTTGAGGCCAAGATGGCGACATTTCTCCTGCGACTATTGAATATAAATATTCTTCTAATGGCAAAATATTTATTACCGCCAAACCCTTATTATTAGATATCTCAATATTACCACGATAATTTTTTCGATTCACTTCGATACTTTTATCTTCAGAATAATTTTTCAATACTACTTCAATATTATTGCTCTCGCACTTATTACTATCTAAATAAATTTTTCCTGCTTTTATCGAGACAATAACTCTTGTTTTCGCTTCATATGTTGCAATGGTTTTTCTATTACTTTTATCAATAATTGAAAATTTATCATCCGCTGAAACAAAAACACTGGTTTGTCCCGTCCATAAGCCCACCCTAATCAGCGGTTCATTTTTTATATTATCATTAGAAAGAGGTGCTGCATTTGAAATTCCTGTAAAAAAACTACATAACAGCAATGCTATTATTAAAATTTTCTGTTTCATAATATTTCCCCTTAGTCAGTTTTTTTCTTAATCTTTTGATAGCGATCTCGTTCACTAAAAATACACCCACAATAAGGCTGACGATATAGCTCTAACTCTTTGCTAATTTCTACACCCTCTGCCCAACCTTCTCGATAATCATAATAAAAAAATGGAATTTGTTCAATTTCCGCAACCTTTTCACATATAGTTTTTATCATTTCATGTTTTTGATAAGGACTGACTAACAAACTCGTGGAAAAAGCTTCAAAATTATATTCTTTAGCAACTTTAGCCGCCAACATCAATCTACTTTCATAGCAATAGTAACAACGACCATTAGGTTCAGTTAACACCTTACTTAAAAACTCTTCCAGTCTATAGCTATTATCAACAATTAATTTCAAATTAACTTTTTCAGCATACTCTCTGGCAGTATTCAGTCTCTTTTTAAACTCTTTATAGGGATGAATATTTTGATTATAAAAATAACCCTCAACTTTATGATTATTTTCTCTTAAAAATTTAACAGGAAAAGTTGCACAAGGACCACAACATAAATGCAGTAAAATCTTCATTAAATCACCTTTAGTCTTCTTTTTTAATCGGCACACCCAAATGTTCATAAGCAGCAGTTGTCGCAACCCTACCGCGTGCGGTTCTATTAATAAACCCTAATTGCAATAAATACGGCTCATACACATCTTCAATCGTATCAGTTTCTTCACTAATAGCTGCCGCTAATGTATCCAAGCCTACCGGTCCACCATCAAACTTATTAATAATAGTTAATAACATAATGCGATCGGTATTATCAAGGCCCAATTTATCAACCTCTAATCTTTGTAAGGCCTTATCGGCCAGCTCATCGGTAATAATACCATCACCTGATATTTGCGCAAAATCTCTCACTCTTTTTAATAGTCTATTGGCAATTCGCGGTGTCCCCCTTGATCGTTTCGCTATTTCCCAAGCTCCACGTTCTTCAATATGAATCTCCAATATTTCCGCCGCACGTTTAATGATATGCACTAACGAGTCCGGTTGATAATACTCTAACCTACTGACTACACCAAATCTATCTCTTAACGGTGCTGCCAACGCTCCCGCTTTTGTAGTTGCACCAACCAAAGTAAAGGGAGCAATGTCAAGACGAATTGATCTGGCACTTGGCCCTTTACCAATAATAATATCAAGTGCAAAATCTTCCATTGCAGAATATAAAACTTCTTCTACATTTCGTGACAGTCTATGAATTTCATCAATAAACAAAACATCATTTTCCCCTAAATTTGTTAATAGTGCCGCCAAATCACCGGAACGTTCAATTGCCGGGCCGGAAGTAATTCGTAAATTAACACCTAACTCATTGGCAATAATGGCAGCTAATGTCGTTTTGCCTAATCCCGGTGGCCCATATAATAAAACATGATCTAACGCTTCGCGACGAGATAACGCCGCCTTAATAAAAATATCCAAATTCTCTTTTACTTTATCTTGTCCAATATACTCAACTAATTTTCGTGGTCTTAAGCTATACTGCCAAGTATCTATTTCCTGTTCATCACCGGTTATAATTCTATCTTCCATTGTTACCTCCGGCCATTTCTTTTAAGACTTGCTTTATAACAATTTCAACCTTATCAAAACTTTTGATTTTACGCAGGATTGGCATAATCTCATTTTGACCATAACCTAACGCCACTAAAGCCTCTATCGCTTCACCCATAACATCATTATTTTCAGTAGTAATGTTTATTTCATCAATAAACTCATCTTCCGCACTACCAACTTTATCAGCCAATTCCAAAATAATACGTTCCGCTGTTTTCTTGCCAATTCCTGGCAGTTTAGTCAATGCCGTAGTTTTCTTAAACCGTATCGCCGAACATAAATCCTCCGGAGATATTGCTGATAAAATTCCCATTGCGACTCTCGGACCAATTCCAGAAACAGCTATTAGCTTTAAAAATAAATCATATTCACTTTCTTTACAAAACCCATATAGTTGCATCGCATCTTCTCTGACATTTAAATATGTTATAAGTTTTACCTCAGCCTCTTTTATTAATTTATTTCTGGTATTATTAGAAATAAAAATTCGATAGCCAATACCATTTGTTTCAACAAAACACCAATCTATTGCAATATTAGTAACTGTCCCCTTAATATAACCAATCATTATTTTTCTCCAATTTATAGTTTATTGCGCCACAGCAAATTATTACAACAATGCGTTGTACAAATTGCTACAGCCAAAGCATCTGCTACGTCATCCGGATGTGGCTTTTTCGGTAAATTTAATAATTTTTCAACCATATAGATAACTTGTTCTTTCGTGGCTCTACCATAACCAACTACCGCCTGTTTTATCTGCAAGGGAGTGTGTTCGGCAACTTCAATATTATTTTTGGCTGCCGCCAATAACACTACCCCTCTAGCTTGCCCTACCGGAATAGCAGTTCTGATATTCTTATTAAAAAACAACTGTTCAACCCCCATAACATCAGGTTGATATTTTTTTATTAATGCTTCAATTTCTAAGTTTATTTTTAGTAGCCGATCTTGTGCCGACATTTTAGGACTAGTAATAACTGCCCCATAGTCTATGGCCTTTAAGTGATTACCCTTCATTTCAACTAAACCGTAACCGCAAATCGCCGTTCCGGGATCAATCCCCAATGCTAACATTTATTCTAATCCTCCATTATAACAAATACAAGTATTGCTAAATTATTTATTGCAATAATTCCGAAGCATATACAAGTTGTATCCCCATTGCTTCAAGTTCGGGAATTACTTCTTTAATTGCTTTTCCAGTATTAATTCTAGCATGTCCAATGGCTATTACCGACCCATTTTCCAGCCCCATTTTAGCTGCTAATCGCAATTGTTTTTTGATATAGTTTATATCACTACTGTTGTCAATAAAAACACTATTTTCTGCTGTCGGAACATTCATTTTCAAAGCCATTTTATAAGCAACCGAGGCACCACTGGTCTTACTATCAATAAAAAATAAGTTTCTTTCCTTTAAGACTTTTAAAACATCTTTCATGACTCTCTCATCCGCAGTTGCTTTTGAGCCTTGATGATTATTTACGCCAATTATTTCTGGTATAGTATTCAGTAATTCTGTTACCAATGCATTTATTTCGCCAGCACTCATATCAACATTAATAGTTTTCGGTTCAACTGCAGCCTCAGCCCCTGCTTCCATCGGTAAATGCAAAATGAATTCTCTTTGATTGTTTGCAGCCTGAACAACTGCCTTTTTGCTAAAAGTTTGATTTGGTAAAATCGCAAAAGTTAACGGTCGATCAATTTGCTGATAGATGTTGATACTCTCTTGGTTATAGCCAAAGTCATCAATTACTAACGCCAGCTTGCCCTTAGCGGTAAAATCTTGCTTCAAGGTTGCCTTTGCTTTACCACCAATCGTTAACAAATAAATTTTATCGGAAATTATTCTTAAATCATCATTGTTAAGCTTATCTTTAATGCCAATATCGATTCTTTTTATGTCTTGCCCTTCATATTTATCATCACTAACATCTAATATCTGGGCGTCCTCTTTTTTTAAAGCTTGTTGTAATTTATTTTTTAGATCATCTAGTTTACTGTGGTCAAACTTTAAAAATAATTGTCTGTTATGCCAAAGTATCTTACCTTCGTCATTTTCTTTAGTAACTTCTTTATCATAATCTTTAACTGCAAGATTGTTATCTTTATATTCACTTAAAACCTGATCAACAATTTTGTGAATTTTTTTAGTTTTTTCTCTAAAATCAGTATCAGCTTGACTTTTATTATTAATCAGCCCTGGTGAATTATAACCATCTAAATAATGAAACGAAATTGCTACTAAACCAGCTACAATTAACCACAATAACCATCTAAAACTATTTTTATTAGTTTTCTTTGATGACTTATTACTTTTTTGTTTTTTATTTGAGTCTTTCGCCATTTCAGCCTCCAAATTTTTATATTACAAAACCAATCAATTTATTAGTTTCATTACAAAGCTCAGCATCATGTTGATATATTATATTATCAATTTTATTTACTCCAACTAGACCGATTAACGAGTTACAGACAAAAACGCCTTCAGCCTGTTCTAACATTGTCGACGTTATTTTTTCTTCTTTTATTTTATACTTTAAAATTTTTTGTTGCTGTAAAATTTTATTTCGTATTATCCCTGGCAGTAAACCTTCCTGTTGCGGTGAAGTCATCAGAACATTGCCGCGTTTTATAAATACATTACTGCTACTACACTCGGTAATAACTCCTGCATCATTTAAAAAATAAGCATCATTATAGCCTAACTTCAATGCTTGTTGTCGCACTAAATAATTTTCTAAATAGTTGGTAGTTTTATGTTGTAATAGCCAGTTGCTCTTATTTTTTATTATTGTTGCTTTCATTAAGGAAAAGCCACTTAGCAACTTATCTATAGAATAAAGATACGGTCGATGAAAAATCTTAGTTTTAAAACACAGCTTATCTTTATATAATAATATCTTCAAAACACAGAGCCCTTGCGGTAATTTACTAATACTAGCATATATTGATTTTTCATCAATCTGCACAGTTTCACCAGAGAGAACATAAGCGCTATTTTTTAGTCTATTTAAATGTTGTGCCAAATTACTAGCATTATTGTTTTTTACCAGTATCGTCTCAAATAATCCATAACCATACTGAAAGCCGTCACTTGAAGTTAAATCATTATCTTTAACCCATTTATCATCAGACCATTTTTTCATCTATTAACATTCTCCTATTAAAGCCTTTCTTAAGGCTTTTCCTTTTAATAAACTCTCCTCATATTCAGCTTCTGCTTCCGAGTCCCAAACAACACCTCCACCAACTTGAAAATAAGCTTTATTATTATTAATAATAACTGTTCTGATCGCAATATTTAAATCCGCAACATTATTAAAACCAATATAACCTAAAGCCCCAGTATAAGCTTTACGTTTAGTTGGTTCCAATTCTTCAATTATTTCCATTGCTCTTATTTTAGGTGCACCAGTTATTGAACCACCCGGAAAAGTATTTTTAATACAATCAATGATATCAATATCGATTGCAATTTCTGCTGTAATACTTGCTACTAAATGATGAACCGTAGCATAAGATTCTACCAAAAACAATTCATCAACTTTTACAGTCCCGTCAACTGCTATTCTGCCAAGATCATTTCTTTCTAAATCAACAATCATTAATAATTCTGCTCGATCTTTTTCACTATGATAAAGCTTATTTTTGTTTGCTAAATCAGCAACAACATTTTGGTCTCTACTAATAGTACCCTTTATTGGTCTAGTCTCTATTTTATTATTTCTTATTTTAAGATATCGTTCCGGCGAACTTGAAATTATAATCCCCATACCGGTATCAACATATGCCGAAAACGGCGCTGGATTAATTTCCTTTAATTTATGATAAAACCCAAGATAACTGCCTTTAAAGTCACAAGAAAAACGTTGCGTAAAATTAACCTGATAAACTTCTCCCGCTCTAATATAATTTTTAATTTTATTAATAGCTTTAATATAATAGTCTTTATTCATATTGCCAGAAAAATTACTAGCTACAAAAAAATCAGGTTCAGTCTTATTAGTACTGGCAGTTAAAATTTCCAACATCTCTGTAATGTTTTTTGATAAATCTTGGTTCCCATCATAATTTATAACACTCAAAATAATAGTCTTATTCTTATGATCAAAAATATAAACTTTATCATAAAAACCCCAGAATGCATCCGGTATTTTTATATCATCAATATTATCATTACTTACATCTTCTAAAAATGAATAGTTATCATAACCAAAATAACCTACCGCCCCACCAATAAAAGGCAACTCAGTATTAATATTTATTTTATAGTTTTCCAGTAATAATTTCATTTCAGTAAAAGGGTCGGTATTTTCCTTTAAAATCTTTTTCCCTTTTTTATTTACTACTATTTCATTTTTAAAGCTTGTAAAAGTTAAAAAGGGGTCAGCACCAAGTATTGAGTATCTTCCTAATCTTTCATTGCCAAAATCACTATGTAAATTAAAAGAATGCTGCTTATTTGATAATAATTCTAGCAATCTATGTTCATCAACCCAGCAATCTATTGTTTTAAATTTATGTTCCATAATAATTTTAATCTACCTTCCGGATACGGTCTGAAAAATTGCATAAAATTTGGCGTCCACATTCACTAAGAATTGCTTCAGGGTGAAATTGAACACCTTCAATTAAATAAGATTTATGCCTTATACCCATTATTTCTCCATCTTCAGTTTCGGCTGTTATTTCAAGTTCATTCGTCAATGTTGCTTTATCAACAATTAAAGAATGATAGCGGGTAACCTTTAGCGGATTTTTAACATTGGTAAAAACACCAGTACCATTATGCCTGATACTGTGAACTTTTCCATGAACAGGTTCTTTGGCTCTTGTTATTTTACTGCCAAAAGCTTGAGCTATTGTTTGATGTCCTAAGCAAACACCAAATATCGGAATTTTACCTTTAAGTTTTTCAACAACAGCTAAACTAATTCCGGCATTATCCGGAGTTGATGGGCCTGGAGATATTAAGATAAACTCCGGTTGCAGTGAGATAATCTCATCAATTGTTATTTTATTATTGCGAAAAACTTTTATATCTTGTTCAATATCTTTTAAATATTGCACCAAATTATAGGTGAAAGAATCATAATTATCAATAACTAAAATCATTATTTTTTTCTCCAAAATAAATATAATCTCATTATAAACTAAATCTTAACATAAATAAATAAGAGCAGTTATCCAGTCTATGTACTGTAATAACTCCTCTTATTCCAATTGGCTAGCCAAGACGATAACCCAAAAATCTTTTTTCACAATTTCTGTGTTCGCAATGACCATTATTCTGTTTTTTATCCTCGAATAAGATATTTCATCTTCCGAGGGGGCTACTTCGTTCATTGGAAACACCCCGTTACGTTTTTGTTTGCAGCTAACTTATCTAGCTGTTGATTTTATTATAATGTTTATAATTATATCTGTCAACATTATTTTCAGAAAATTCAATTTATTTTTCCGAGACAATAAAGATATAAGGGTAATTACTCTTCTCACTAGAGTAATTACCCTTATCCTCGGTCTAGTTATTTTCATTGTAGCTTTGTACTTTTTAGTACAAAGCTTAAGTTTCAACTTACTATTTCTACTTTGAAAATAACTCTTAGATTTGTATAACCCTACCTGTTATACTTAATCTAATTTAACCTATTTTCGGTATCAAAACTCTTTGTTTTGATATCTACTGCAAGGCTACACTTTAGCTTTTTAGCTATTAGTGCTCCTTTTCTACTTTTATTATAACCTGACTTTGTAAATTTGTAAAGTAATTTTCAGAAAATTCTTAATATTTTAAAAAAAAATAAAGCTGATTACTTTCTTTACAGTAATCAGCTTTACACCAAAAGTTTTTGTCCAGATCTACAGATTTTTTTTGCTTTTATAAGCAAGTCTTCCCGCAACACTTTGGAAGCTAATACCTCTGTTCCAAACATTAACTTTGGTTTTGAAGAACCTTCCTGTTCTTCACTTAAGATATCTGCCATTGGCATCACTCTCCATAACTGTAGATATCTATCTGAAAAGCAACACCAACCGGTGCTCCTTGTCTGATTTAATTATAAAATACCTGAACGTAATAGTCAATACATTTTCAGAAAATTCAATTTATTTTCTATTTTAATTGAATAAGGATGATTACTCTTTTCACTAGAGCAATCATCCTTATTCTGTGCTAATTATTACCCCATTACTACAAGTTTTTTGTGCTTTTATAAGCACAGGCTCTCTTTCAATTCTAGAGCTAGTTTTCACTGTAGTTGAAGTAGTTTCATAGCATCTAGTATAACGACCTTCCGCTATACTATCGGGTGCCGAGTCTCTGAAGCTTTTTTGCTTCATCCAGATACCACACTCCCATTTGTTTGGTTATCTATTTAAAAAGTCACACTATGTAGTGTTCCTTTTCTAACTTCATTATAGCTTTCTTTTATAAGCTTGTAAATAGTTTTCAGAAAATTCTTATAATTTATTTCGAAAGATAAAGACTACAATCGTAGTCCTTATCTTTTACTGTATTTAGTATTTTCCGACTGTCGCCGCATATGCAACAAAGAGCTCTTCACCATCTAAATTTAAAAATCTATTTACCGCATCATCATCAAATGCCGCTATGGCACAAGTGCCACAATTTACATTTTGTCCTGCTAAATAAAGGTTTTGACAAATATGTCCGGCATCTAGCAATAAATAACGATAACCTCGTTCACCAAAGCGCCAAACCATTCTTTCCGCCACTGCTACCCATATAAAAGTAACAGCAGCATTAGCAATAGTTTTTTGGTTTAAAAATGCCGGAATCGCTTCATCTAATAAAGATTCATCAACCTTTATTGCCAACAATTTGTGTTCAATTGCTAAAAAACGATAAATTCCTTTTTCCAATCCTTCAACATTATTAACGAGTAAATATGTTTCAAAGGCGTGTCTAGCACCGGCTGAAGGGACATTACGCAAACTCCCTTTTTCCACTACCATTTTTACCCCTTGAGTACACCAAAGTAAATAAGATAAATCTTTTAGGCTCATACTTTTATCACTATAATGCCTAATGGTTGTTCGAAGTTCAATCATTTCCAAAAAATTAACTTGTTGCTCATCAAAAAAATCAGGTTCCGGTAAATTAATAATCATATCTTCCGGATTATATGGCAGTTGAATTAACGGTGCCAACTTTTTTTCACTATGCCCTGTTGTCTTTATATATTGATACTTAGTACTTTCGATAAATTCTTTACCGATCATAGTTTTACTTCCTCCGTTTTTTTAGCTCCTGTAATAGTTCATTAGGAACAACTCCGTGAAATGATAATAACACTAAACAATGATACCACAAATCTGCCATTTCATACAGCAATTCATTATTGTCCATATTTTTCGAAGCAATGATTGTCTCTGCACTTTCTTCGCCAACCTTCTTCAAAATTTTGTCTTGACCTTTTTCAAACAAATAAGTTGTATAAGAACCTTCTTTAGGATTTTCTTTTCGATCATTAATAACAGAGTATAATTCATTTAATAATGTAGCTATACCATTGTTATCACTTACTAATGTTTTATTAGGACTAACATCATTCAGTTTACGATAAAAACAACTATATTCTCCAGTGTGACAAGCAACACCATTTTGTTCAACTTTAATTAACAGTGCATCTTGATCACAATCATAAAAAACATCTACCACATTTTGAACATTACCTGAGGTTGCACCCTTATTCCACAGTTCTTTACGACTTCGGCTATAAAACCAAGTTTGTCCACTTGCAATTGTCTTTGCTAAAGATTCTTTATTCATATACGCTAACATCAATACTTCGTTCGTTTTGACATCTTGAATTATTGCTGGCACAAGCCCTTTTTCATCATATTTTATATCTTCTATCATAATCTCACTTCAACCCCTCTTGATCTTAAATACTCTTTAACTTGTCTTACTGTAAACTGACCATAATGAAATACTGACGCAGCTAGAACAGCATCAGCTTTACCAGCCGTTAACACATCATAAAAGTGCTCTAATGCTCCTGCACCGCCCGAGGCAATAACAGGGACATTAACACTTTCAGATACAGCTTTCGTTAATGGTATATCATAGCCATCCTTAGTACCATCTTTATCCATACTAGTAAGTAAAATTTCACCGGCACCAAGTTGAACCCCTTTTTTCACCCATTCAATCACGTCCAGCCCGGTCGATGTTCTACCACCATTAATATATACTTCCCAACCACCGTTATGATCACTTCTAGCATCTACTGCTAAAACTATACATTGACTACCAAAGCGTTTTGCACCTTCTGCTATTAAATCAGGATTTTTTATCGCCGCTGTATTTAACGAAACCTTATCGGCTCCGGCTTTTAACATTTTTCGAATATCTTCAACAGTCCTAATCCCGCCCCCTACCGTAAACGGAATAAAAACCTCTGAAGCACAAGCACTAACAACATCTACCATCGTATTTCGTTCTTCATGAGACGCTGTTATGTCCAGTAACACAAGTTCATCGGCAATTTCTTTATCATAAACTGCCGACAATTCAATAGGATCTCCGGCATCACGCAATCCTACAAAATTTGTCCCCTTTACAACACGACCATCTTTAACATCTAAACAAGGAATTATTCTCTTTGTATACATTAAATCACCCCTGTGCAATTTTAATCGCAGCAGGTAAATCTACTGCACCGGTATAAATAGCTTTGCCAACAATTACACCTTCAACCCCGCTATTTTCAACAGCTTTTACCGCTTTTATATCTTCCAACGAACTGACACCACCGGAAGCAATTATTTTAAGACCACTTAGCTTTGCTAATTCAGCCGTAGCTTCAACATTAACACCAGTCAACGTACCATCTCTGGAGATATCAGTGAAAATTATTCGTTCCACCCCCACAGTGGCCATTTGTTTTGCTAAGTCTTCTGTTTTAACCCCGCCGGAAATGCCCCAGCCTTCCACTGCAACTTCTCCATTTTTAGCGTCAATGCCTACCACTATTTTGTCACCAAACTTTTGACAGGCTTCTTTTACTAATTCAGGATTTTTTACAGCCACTGACCCTAAAATAACTCTGGTTATCCCTAACGATAAAATATGTTCAATGTTTTCAATTGTTCTGATTCCTCCACCTAGCTGTACTGGGATATCAACAAAATCAACAATCTCTTTGATAACAGCCGTATTAACAGATGCCCCTTTTAAGGCACCATCTAAATCCACTAAATGCAAGTATTGGGCGCCTTGTGCTACCCATTGTTTCGCCATCTCCAAAGGTTTATCCGCAAAAATTGTTTCTTGATCAAAACGACCTTCCGTTAACCTTACACATTTGCCACCGCGGATATCAATTGCCGGAAATATTATCATAGTAATCCTCCTAAATTAACTATTTACAAAATTAGTTAGTATTTTCATGCCAACCGCACTTGATTTTTCAGGATGAAATTGCACTGCTTGCACATTATCTTTTCCTACTGCTGCCGTAACATTACCACCATAATCAGTAACTGCCGTTATTATATTATCAATTGGAACAGCTTGATAACTATGCACAAAATAAACATAAGGATTTTTATCCATGTCGTCAAATAAATATGAACTATTATTAAGTTTTAAGCTATTCCAGCCCATATGAGGTATTTTTAAGTCCGGTGCTATTATCTTTTGAACTTTCCCACGGAAAATGCCTAAACCTTTAACTCCCGGGCTTTCTTCACTCTCTTCAAATAACAGTTGTAAGCCTAAGCAAATCCCTAAAAAAGGCTTTCCACTATTAACAACTTCTTTTATCGCCGGAATTAAACCACTTTGCTCTAAATTATTCATACAATCACCAAAAGCACCCACACCTGGCAAAACCACTTTGTCTGCTTGCAGAATAACTTTTTCATCGTTTGTTACAATAACTTTTGCTCCTAATTTCACAAAAGCTTTTTCTACACTAAACAAATTGCCCATTCCATAATCTATTATTGCAATCATCTGTACCTCCAACGATCTTATAACATTCCTTTAGTAGACATTACACCTTGAATTCTTTCGTCGATTGTTAACGCCTCTCTTAATGCTCTGGCTAATGCTTTAAAAACACCCTCTACTATATGATGGGAGTTACTACCAGCCATCATCTTTACATGCAAAGTAATTCCTGCATTGAACGCAAAAGCTCTTAAAAACTCTTCGGTTAATTCAGTATCATAATCTCCAATCATCTGCGCCTTTACTAATACCTCGTAGTTTAAAAATGCTCTACCACTTAAATCCAATGATACCATTATTAAAGCTTCATCCATCGGTACAAAAGCCGTACCATATCTTTTGATGCCAACTTTATCTCCCATTGCTTTAGTGAAAGCTTGGCCTAGTGCAATACCAATATCCTCTACACTATGGTGGCCATCCACAAATAAATCTCCACTACATTCTACTTTTAGATTAAATTGACCATGAGTAGTAAATAAATTCAACATATGCTCAAAAAAACCCATTCCGGTATCAAGGTTGCTAGTTCCTTGACCATCAATGTCTAAACTAATATTAATATCAGTTTCACCGGTTCTACGAGATACTTCAGCACAACGCATATACTTTACCTCTCTTTATTAATAAATTCAGATATTTTACTGAAAATTACATCATTTTCTTCCGGAGTACCAATTGTAATCCTAATGCAATTTTCTAATTGCGGAGCATTATTAAAACTTCTTACCCCGATAGAATTTTGTTCTAAAAATTCATTAAGTTGATTAGCTTTATCAAGCTTAATTAATATAAAATTTGTTTCTGAGGGGTAAACAACCATTTCCTTAAACGTCTGTAATTTTTCTTCCATTCTTTGACGTTCAGCTACTGTTTGCTTGATAACAGGAATAAATTCATCCCGCATTTGATACACAATTTCCGCCGCTGCTAAAGTTAAGGCATTAACATGAAACGGCATACAAGTTTTCGCTACCATTGTTATAATATCTTTTGCCGCCAACATATAACCAATACGAGCTGAGGCAAAGCCATAAGCTTTCGAAAAAGTACGGCAAATTATTAATTTGTCATACTTTTCCAATAAACTTACTGCTGAAATACCATGAAATTCAACATAAGCTTCATCAATTACTACCGGACATTGTGCATTTTTTAAAATATATTCGATATCATAAAGTGGTACAACATTGCCAGTAGGATTATTAGGAGTACAAATTACAATTAAAGTTGCCTGTTCATCTTCAGCCGCAGCTAACACTTTACCAGGTATTAAGGTATAATCGTCTTCTAAGCAAACTGCTACCGCCTTAGTATCACTGATTTTAGCATAAATATTATACATCGAAAATGATGGAGTTGGGAAAACAATACTATTACCCTGTCCACCAAACGCAAAAAATAGTTTTTCTAACAATTCACTAGAGCCATTTCCTAATAAAATATTATCCGTTGTTAAACCAAAATTATCCGCTATTTCTTCTCTTAAGCTCATACCAGAATCAGGATAGCGATTAAAAGCCAAATACCCCAATCTATTTACTACTCGTTCTTGAACCAACGGTGGTAAATTTAAATTACTTTCATTTGCATCAACTTTTATATCATATTCTTTCACATGAACATCATACGTTGGCAGTTCCGTTAACCCACTGCGATACTTAGTCATCTCATTCACCCCTTACTCTAATAGCATTAGCATGAGCGGTTAACCCTTCTGCTTCCGCTAAAGAAATTATATCATCTTGTACCGCTTGTAATGCTTCTTTCGTATATGAAATAATACTTGTCCGCTTCATAAAAGTCTCTACATTTAATACTGAGTAAAATCTTGCCGTACCACCGGTCGGTAAAACATGATTAGGACCAGCAAAATAATCCCCTAGTGGTTCCGGTGAATAAGCTCCTAAGAATACCGCTCCGGCATGACGTACTAATGGTAATAAATTAAAAGGATCTGCCGTCAATATTTCTAAATGTTCCGGTGCCGAAACATTGGCAAGCTCCATACATTCTTTAATATTATCAGCAACAATAATTAACCCATTCTTCTCCAATGCTAATTTAGCAATTTCCGCTCTTGGCAATTTTGCTAATTGCACCTCAAGTTCCGCTGTTACTTTTTGTGCCAACTTTATATTATCAGTTAACAAAATACTTGATGCTAAAACATCGTGTTCGGCTTGACTTAGCATGTCAGCAGCAATATAAGCTGGGTCTGCTGTTTGATCTGCAACAATAAGGATTTCACTAGGCCCTGCTAACATGTCAATGTCGCAGTGTCCATACACAGCCTTTTTAGCCAATGTCACAAAAATATTGCCTGGTCCGGTTATTTTATCTACCTTCGGAATAGTTTCAGTACCAAAAGCAAGTGCAGCAATACCTTGTGCACCGCCAACTTTAAAAATACGGCTTACTCCTGCTTCTTTAGCTGCTACTAAAACATAAGGATTAACTTCTCCATTTTTATCCGAAGGAACCACCATAATAATATCTTTTACTCCTGCAACTGCTGCTGGGACTGCATTCATAATCACCGAGGAAGGATATGAAGCCGTACCACCCGGCACATAAATCCCTACAATCTCTAATGGAATACAACTTTGCCCCAAAATCGACCCATGATCACGATAAGTAATCCAAGATTTTGGTTTTTGCTCTTCATGATATTTTTTCACATTACTTACTGCTTTTTTTATTGCTGCAACAACTTTGCTATCAACTAAACTCAAAGCCTTTTCATATTCTGCTGTCGTCACTTCCAAGCTTGTATTAGCAAAATCAACATTATCAATCAGTTTAATATATTTTTTTACAGCATTATCGCCATTACTGCGAATATCATTAACTATTGTTTCAACAACTTCCACTGCTGATAACTCTTTGCCAAAGCTTTCTTTTATTCTTTTTTTTGCCCCGTCACCTAGCATCACTTCATCAAAGGCCGGTTTAGTTAAAATTTTTCTTAGCTGGTTATTATCTATATTTTTAGTTTCAATAATTCTCATTTTTTAGACTCACTTTCTACAATATAGCGTAAATCTTCAACCATTTGATTAATACGATCAAATTTCATCTTAAAGCTAACTCTATTAGCAATGAAACGTGCTGTTGCATTAGCAATATGAGCAACCTCTATCAGTTTGTTCTCCTTTAAAGTTCTCCCAGTCTCAACAATATCAACAATAACCTCAGCTAAGCCAACCATCGGTCCTAACTCTATCGAGCCATTTAGTTTGATAAATTCCATTTGCATCCCTTTATTGTTAAAAAACTTTTCGGCAACTTTCGGAAATTTTGTTGCTACTCGCATATGAGCATAATCAGTTATTTTTTCTTGTAATAACTCTTCCGGTACCGCCATCATTAAACGACAAAAACCAAATTTTAAATCCAATAATTCATAGACATCTTTGTTCTCTTCCAATAAAACATCTTTTCCAATAATTCCAATATCAGCTGCCCCATATTCTACATAAGTTGGTAAATCAGCGGTTTTAGTAATAATAAATCTGATTTTTTTATCTTCATTTGTTATCACTAATTTACGAGATTTTTCACTTAACCCTTCAGCGGTGTAACCAATTTCAGCCAATAAGTCGGCTGATTTTGAAAATAATTTACCTTTAGGCAACGCTATTGTTAAATATTCCATATCATTTGAAGTCATTATAAACCTCCAGCTATATTTTTTATATTTTAATCCTTTACTTGTTTAAAGTATTATCTTGTTAGTATGTTAACATCAATCGTAAGTTTCGTCAATATTTTTGTAGGGTTTTTAGAATTTATGTCGAATAACAACAATATTGTTTACTATAAAATAATTAAAACAAGGGAGAGCATTATGTCTTCACTAAATATTGTCGTGCTAAACAACTTAGCAAATAGGCATTTTACCGCTATACACGATGTCGTTCCTGACACCAATATTATTACTTGTAGTATCGAAGAAGCACCTAATTTTATTGAAGGTGCTGACATTTTAATCGCTTGGGGTTGGCAGCCTCAAGACCAATTAGAAAATTTGGTCTTAAAATCAAAAAATCTAAAGTGGATTCACTCTTTAAGTGCCGGTGTTGAAAATTTTTTATCATCAACAATAATAAATTCTGATATCCTGCTATCAAACTCTCGCGGAATTCACGGCATTCCTATGGCAGAACATGTTTTAGCCATAATGTTATCCTTCACCAGACAATTAGAATTCTTTTTTAATAGTCAAAAAGCAAAACTTTGGCAACGCACTAAGTTAGATGAATTATATGGTAAAACAATTGGTATCGTCGGCTTAGGAAGCATCGGTCGGGAAATTGCTAAACGTGCTAAGGGTCTAGGAATGCAAGTTTACGCTAATAAAAGAACTTTAACTAAAGAATTATTTGTGGATCAATTATTTGATCAAGAACAACTCAGCGAAATGTTAGCTGAAGCTGATTTTGTCGTTGTAACCTTGCCACTAACTGATGATACACGTAATTTATTTAATTTAGAATTATTTAAAACTATGAAGAAATCGTCTTATTTTATTAACATTTCCAGAGGCGCTATTGTTAATGAAGATGATTTAATAACAGCTCTTAATAATAAAATTATCCAAGGAGCAGCTTTAGATGTTTTTCAAACAGAACCGCTACCTGATAATTCACCATTATGGGAACAAGAAAACTTGATTATAACTCCTCATATTTCTTCATTATCACCCCAATATCTTGATCGTGCAATAAAGCTTTTTTGTGAAAATCTCAAAAAATATTTAAGCAGTAGCGAATTATTAACACTGATTGACAAAGAAAAAGGCTATTAATTTTCATTATCAGCCCTTTGTAAAATATTTAATTCTATTGAATCTTTATGATTAATTTTTTGATGGTGCTTCGCAATTATCTCGGCAATTTTTACATTGCCGAGATTTTTTATTAAGATAGCACCGATTTGCGGGTGATTTAAATATACATATAGCGCATGTCTAAAATTATTAATTTTATTACCTCTGCCGTATTTAGCTAATTTGCCTGCTAGCTCAGGGAAAAATTTAAACATCAGAACACTGATAACTTTATCAAAAATACTCAAATCTTTATTTTTTCTACCAACATCATGTAGTAATGCAGTTTTCTTTAATAAAGTAACATCTACCGAATTATATTCTTTCGCAATTTTAAGAACAGTTTTAAAAACATTTATCGCATGGCATTGATCTTGTACCGCCATAGCAAAAAACAATTTTTGTTCTGCTTCGTTTAAATTATCGAAAATAATTTTTAATTCAGCAGGTTTTATTTCAGCATTACAAGCACCATAAAATTGTTTAATTCTTTTTAACATCTAGCTCACATATACTAATGTTTGATATTTTTTAAGTTCTTGATAGCACTTTGCTTCAACTTCAGTTTGTGAGGTAAAACCTACTTCAACTGTTAAGCCTTCTGCTCTTAAAGATTTTGCTTTGAGAATGGCTTCACCTAATTTCCCTTCACTCCATGCCACATAAATATTTTTATCAATTACTTTATAATTAATTTTTTGGCGTTCAAGCGCTAACATAATACGTTCTATTCCTAAAGCAAACCCTGTCGCCGGACAATCATTACCAAAAGTTTTTAGCATTTTATCATAACGTCCGCCACCACATAACGGGAAGCCTAGACCTTGGGTATAAGCTTCAAAAACCATTCCAGTATAGTAATCGAAGTCGCGGATTATGCCTAAATCAAAACTAATATATTGCTCTACTCCATACACTTTTAGCAAGGCAAATATTTCCTCTAAATTTACTAAAGCATTTTTACTTTTTTCATTTTCTGTCATCGCCTTTGCTTTTGCCAAAATTTCTTCGTGACCATGCAGTAACGGTAATTGCTTTAAGGCTTCTTGATGTTTATCAGTCAAGCCACTATTTTCTATTTCTTCATTAAAGGAAACTAGGTCTCTGTTAACCATTGCTTCTTTTAATTTTTCTTGTTTTTCTTTGCTTAAGCCACTTTCTTCCATAACTCCATTAATAAACTGAATTTGTCCCAGGCTAATTTGGAAATTTTCAAGCCCAGCTCTACGCAGTGTTTCAATTGATAAGGCAATTACTTCCGCATCAGCACTTGCTTGACAAACCCCCATCAATTCAACACCGGCTTGATAAAACTCACATTGTCGCCCCATTTGTGCCTGTTCATAACGAAAAACATTGGCAATATAAGATAACTTTAAGGGTCTTTTCTCTTCATTTAATCTAGTAGAGGCAACTCGCGCAATCGGCGTTGTCATATCATAACGAAGACCTAAGGTCGTATTATCTTTATCAAAAAACTTAAACATATTTTGTTGCATTTCATCATTATTGCCAATCGTTAAAGTTTCTAAAAATTCAAAGGTTGGTGAAACAATTTCTTCATAGCCCCACTTCACGAAAACGCTAGCGACGGCATCTTCAATTTGTCTTTTAGCCATTGCTTCATTGGGTAAAAAATCTCTGGTTCCATATGGTATTTTAAGTACAATTTCTTCTTTTTTCATTGATTGCTACTCCTCTTTATTTCCTAATCTCTCTAAGATAGTTTTATAACCATCAGCGCCATAATGCAAACATCTTTTTACTCTACTAATCGTCGCTGTGCTAGCACCAGTTCTTGCAACAATATCATCATAAGTATGTCCAGTTTGCAACATCCTTGCAACTTCAAGCCTTTGTGCCAACGATTTCAGCTCACTGACAGTGCAAATATCTTCAAAAAATTGATAACATTCTTCATTATTATTAAGTGATAATATCGCATCGAATAACTGATCACTTAATTGATCCTTCAATTTTGGATTTGCTGACAAAATAGCCACCCCTTTATAATAAATATTTCATTATTGAAAATATTCTTGCTTTAAAATAATTTTCCTTCTTTACTCCTTTTATTCTTTACTTTGTGAAATTATACTATAAATTTAAATAATTATCAATTAAATTTATGTTAAAAAAAGCTAATATAATTAGGCTTTATCCGATATTTTTTCAAAGTAAAAAACTTACGGAATTTTATCACAAACTCCCTTCTTGTTCATTGACAAACAACTTTTTAGTACCTATAATTAAGTAGAAGTATAAACCAGGATTATTCTTTAATATATAAAATCTGGTTTAAATATTATTTTAGGAGGAATATTAATAATGGCAAAAAAAGCTGTAAAAATTACAGAAACTGTCCTTCGTGATGGACATCAATCATTATGTGCTACGCGCATGCGTTTAACTGATATGGATTCCCAATTAGAAGCGCTTGACAAAGTAGGCTACTTCGCACTTGAAGCTTGGGGTGGCGCAACATTTGACACTTGCCTTCGTTTCTTAAATGAAGATCCTTGGGAGCGTTTAAAATTCCTTAAATCTAAACTTAAAACTCCTATTTCCATGTTACTAAGAGGTCAAAACATTCTTGGTTACAATCATTATGCTGATGACGTTGTAGAAATGTTCGTTAAAAAAATGGTTGAGCATGGTATTGGTGTTATTCGTGTATTCGATGCCTTAAATGACGTTCGTAATCTTGAAGTAGCTATCAAAGCTGGTTTAGAAGCAGGCGCTCACGTTCAAGGTGTTTGTGTTTACACAATCAGCCCTTTCCACACAAAAGAAAGCTATGTTAAATTAGCTAAAGAATTAGAAGCTAAAGGCGTTCATTCTATTTGTATTAAAGATATGTCCGGTCTTCTTGCACCATATGTGGCATATGATTTAGTAAAAGCATTAAAAGAAGCGGTAAAATTACCAATCGAATTACACACTCATTATACTAGTGGCTTTGGTTCAATGACTTACTTAAAAGCTATTGAAGCAGGCGTTGATATTGTTGACTGTGCACTTTCACCATTCTCCTTAGGAACTTCTCAACCATGTACAGAAACAATGATTGCTGCACTTGAAGGTACTGAGTATGATACCGGTTTAGACCGAGCTGCTTTAAAACCAATCGCTCTTCACTTTGCTGGTGTAAAAAAATCATTATCTGAAGACTTCGGTTTAAAAACACATTTTGATGTTGATACTAATGTTCTTGATTTCCAAATTCCTGGTGGAATGCTTTCCAACTTACGCAACCAACTTAAAGAACAAGGTATGGAAGACAAATATCAAGATCTTCTTGAGGAAATGCCAAGAGTTCGTAAAGATCTTGGTTATCCACCACTTGTTACTCCAACCAGCCAAATCGTAGGCTCAATGGCTACATTCAATGTTATGCTTGGTGAGCGCTACAAAATGGTACCAAGAGAAGTAAAAGATTTAGCTCGTGGTAAATATGGCCGTACTCCACTTCCAGTAGCTGATGAAGTACGCGAAAAAATCATTGGTACTGACGAAATCATTGATTATCGTCCAGCTGATGATATCGAACCACAACTTGATAAATTAAAAGCAGATTTAGCGGAAAAAGGCTATCCTAATGCTTCTATTGAAGATGTATTATCATACGCATTATTCCCTGAAGTTGCTTTAGAGTTCTTCAAAAATAATCGTTAATTAAAGTGGGGTGCTATTTATAGCACCTCTTTTATAT
>JAGPMH010000016.1 GCA_018052945.1 Negativicutes bacterium
TATTTTTTAAAAATTATCACTAAATGATAAAAAAAACAGATAAGATCAAGTCAAAATTACCTTTAGGTACTAACTAATCTTATCTGACGATTTTTAATTTTTTCTCATTCTTTGCGCAGTAACTAGATAAATCACCCATTCTGCAATATTAGTAGCATGATCGGCAATTCTTTCGATATATCGTGCTACAAACATCAATTGTGTCGATTGCTTGATTTTCCCTGAATCTTGAGCCATTATTTTTGACAATTCACAAAATATTTTTTTATATAAATCATCAACCTTATCATCTTTAATACAAACAGCCTCTGCCAAGGATATATCTAAATTAATATATGATTTCAACGCATCTTCCAACATTTCTTGCGCAATGGTCGCCATTTGTGGCATATCAACTAACGGCTTTACTAACTGTTCCTGTGCTAACTCTAACGCAATTTCAGCAATATTAGTAGCATGATCACCAATTCGTTCTAAATCAGTTGATATTTTAAAGCCAGTTCCAATAATTCTTAAATCCTTAGCTAACGGTTGTTGCCTAGCAATTAACACCATACATTTATCTTCAATTGCAATTTCCATAGCATCAATAACATCATCACCATCAATTACAGCTTGTGCTAAATTCAGATCCTGTTCAATTAATGCCTTCATCGCTTGGTGCATCGCAAGATCTACTGCCTGCCCCATAGAAGATATATTTTGTCTTAATGCTTCTAATTCATCATTATAACTTTGTCTGGTACTTACCATGTTGTAGCCCCCTTATCTCATTATTTAGCCAAACCGACCGGTAATATAATCTTCCGTTCGTTTTTCTTTTGGTCTGGTAAAAATCAAATCAGTCTTATCATATTCGACTAATTCACCATTAAGAAAAAACGCCGTATTATCAGAAACCCTTGCCGCTTGTTGCATATTGTGAGTAACCATTACAATTGTATAATCCTTTTTCAACTCCGAAACTAGTTCTTCCACCTTCATTGTTGAAATAGGATCAAGAGCTGAGCATGGTTCATCCATCAATAACACTTCCGGTTCTACCGCTAACAATCTGGCAATACAAAGGCGTTGTTGTTGCCCCCCTGACATTCCCATCGCCGAAGCTTTTAACCGATCTTTAACTTCACTCCACAATGCAGCACCGGTTAAGCTTCTTTCAACGATTTCATCTAGCACTTTTTTATCGCTAATACCATGAATTCTCGGGCCATATGCTATATTGTCATAAATTGACATCGGGAAAGGATTAGGCCGTTGAAAAACCATCCCAACTTTTTTCCTCAGCATTACCACATCAGTATCAGGGTGATAAATATTTACACCATCAATTAAGATTTCACCTTCGATTTTAACATTATCCACCAAGTCATTCATTCGATTAATACTTTTAATAAAAGTAGATTTACCACACCCCGACGGGCCTATTAATGCCAAAACACTATTTTTTTCTACCTTTAACGAAATTTCTTTTAACGCTAAACTATTGCCATAATATAAATTAAGCTTTTGCGCTTCAATTTTGCAAGTCATAACAAAGAACTCCTTTACTTGTTATATATTTTGACTATAACATTAAGGAGTTCTATTATTGTTAATAAATTGTAAAGTTTTTGTTAATTTTAATAAGAGCTGATCCCACCGTCAACTGACCAAGTCGCACCAACCACAAAACTGGCTTGTTCTGAAGCCAAAAAATAAATTACATTAGCAACTTCTGTAGCCTTACCAATCCGCCCTAACGGATAAAGTTGTGCTAATTCTTCCAACGCCTTATCTTTATCAGCTACACCGGAAAATTGGTTTTGTGTCAATGGAGTATCAATATCGCCGGGACAAACACAGTTAACTCTAATGTGGTATGGCGCTAATTCTAAAGCCAGGGCTTTTGAGAATACTGTTAAGGCTCCTTTAGAGGCACAATAAGCTGTGCACAAAAAGTTACCGTTAATCCCGGCATCTGACGAGATATTAACAATAGCACCGCTTTGTTGTTTTTTCATTTGAATTGCAACCTCTTTAGCCATAAAATAAGCCGCTTTAATATTTATATTCATCATTTCATCAAAATCAGCTTCACTCATATCCATAATCGCTTTTTCATAGTACAATCCAGCATTGTTAATTAGCACATCTACTTTATGATAGTTATCAATGATTTTTTTTACAAGATTTTGACATTCACTGACTTTACTAAGATCACATCTTATAAATTCAACACTATCACCAACTGCCCTTAAGGCTATAGTTGCAGCTTCTCCTTTAACCTGATCCCGACCAATAATAATAACTTTAGCGTTATTCTCTAAAAATAGTTTGGCACTGGCAAAACCAATTCCTGAAGTTCCGCCAGTAATAATAACAACTTTATCTTTCATCTGCACTCCTATAACTGGCGTAAGCGATAACCAATACCGCGAACCGTTTCAATAGCCTCTGCAACCTTCGGCTCACCTTCAAGCTTAACCCTTAAATGCCTAATATGAACGTCAACTGTTCTGGTATCACCATAATAATCATAACCCCAGATTTTTTCCAATAACTGTTCACGCGAATAAGCCTTGCCAATATTCGTCATAAATAACTTTAATAATTCATATTCCTTTGGTGTTAATTCAAGCTTAGTTATCCCTAAAAATATCTCATAATTATTAAAATTAATTTTTAAAGGACCGACTACTAACTCCCCTTCAGCTTGAGGATCTTTGGCACTTCTGCGCAATACTGCTTTAACTCTAGCCAATAACTCCCTAGGGCTAAAGGGCTTAGTCATATAATCATCAGCACCTAATTCTAAGCCAATTATTTTATCAATTTCTTCATTACGAGCCGTTAACATAATAATCGGCATTGAGGCTGTTTTATTATTCAATTTAACTTTTCGACAAACTTCCAGTCCATCTACACCCGGCAACATCAAGTCTAACAACATTAGGCTATAAGTAAACTGTTCTACTAACTCCAGCGCCATTGTTCCGGTATCAGCCACAACAACTTCATAACCTGATTTTTCTAAATTAAATTTTATCAACTCACTAATTGACAGCTCATCTTCAACCACTAAAATCTTAGTTTTCATAAAATCTCCTTGCTCCAATAACTTTTACTGTTACTTTCAATATTAAAAGCTGTTTTATTTTAAGTCAATATATAATAAAAGCCAGGTATTAACCTGGCTTTTATTATATATTGACTTAGTTTACAGCTTCTTTTAAACCTTTACCGGCTTTAAAAGCAGGGTTTTTTGATGCAGGAATAGTAATTTCCTCACCATTTTTAGGATTACGACCTTTTCTTTCTTCGCGAGTTCTAACTTCAAAAGTACCAAAACCGATTAATTGTACTTTATCTCCCGCTACTAAAGCTTCTTCGATGCTAGCGAATAAAGCATTAACTGCTTTTTCAGCATCTTTTTTTGCTAAGCCTGCTTTTTCAGCAACGCTAGCTACTAATTCTGTTTTGTTCACGCAAATAGCCCCCTCAAAAATGATTACGAATAGCTTTATTCGCTATTTGTGTTTTTATTCCTCTATTTAATCACAAATTTTCTTGTTTTTTTACAGAAAATCTACATTTTTAAGACTTTTGCCTCATTCCATGCATCATCTAATTCCTTTAATGTAAATTCATTCCATTTTCTACCACTGTTCTTTACGGCATCTTCTACATGAGAAAAACGCTCCATAAACTTATTATTAGTAAGATTTAATGCTACTTCTGCATCAACTTTTAAGAAACGGGCTAAATTAACAATTGTGAAAATAACATCGCCTAATTCAGCTTCAATTTCCTGAAAATCATTCTCACTCATTGCCATTCTCAATTCGATAATTTCTTCTGCTAATTTGTCCCATACAAATTTTATATCAGTCCAATCAAATCCAACCTTAGCAGCTTTACCTTGTAATTTACTAGCACGTGCCAAGCTTGGCAAATCTTTGGGAATGCCATCTAAAATGCGCTCTCTTTGACCTTTTTTTTCAGCTTTTTTTATTTTATCCCAATTTAAAACAACTTCACCGGCATCTTTGATATTAATTTCACCAAAAACATGCGGATGTCTTCTAATTAACTTTTCTGTGACGCCATCAATTACATCCTGCATGCTAAATTCACCGGATTCCTCGGCAACTCTGGCATGAAAAACAATTTGCAGTAACAAATCACCTAGTTCCTCACACAATAACGCACTATCTTGTAAATCAATCGCCTCTAAAACTTCATAAACCTCTTCAATAATATATTTTCTCAAACTTTGATGATTTTGTTCAATATCCCATAAACAGCCTCCCGGCGAACGCAATGTCGCCATTACATTAGTTAATTCCGCCAATTCAAATACCGCAGTCTTAGCTTCATCCACCGGTGGCACATATAAACTTGTTAAATGGTCGATATTTTCTTGACGATCTAATTCATATAGCGGAATTTCCATAATCTCTTCATCAGCTAACCCTAAGTTACGCACTAGCGTTACCATAAAATCATCAGGATACCGCTCCATTAAGCTCAACTTTGCTTCTGAGGCAATTTGACGATTATAGACCTGCGTGACAACTAACGCTTGTTTCAAGTCTGCCGGTAGACTATGAATATCCCCACTATCAATAATCATTAGACCATTAATAGGGTCAACCCCTAATTTTACATACAGCACTTCCATAAAACTCATCCCTGGTAATATTGTAAAATCAATATTTTCTGTTTTTACTAGGTCTTGCAATAGAGTTACCGTTTTTTCTGCCACTAACGGGCTCCCTGGCACTGCATAGACGATATCCTTACCACTTTTCGCTTTTTTGAGACAATCTTCCACAATAGCTTGATAAACTTCTGCAAAACTGTCTTTAGTTTCATAATATTTATCATAACTCCGAAATTTCAGTCCTTTATCTTTCAGAACTTCTACCGTCGGATGCTTTGAGGTTCTTAAACACAAATAATCTGCAGTGCTAATTTTCTCCCACGTTTCCATTGTCAGTAAGCCAAAATTTCCTGGCCCTAACCCTACTACCGTTATGCTACCCATTATTTATCTCCTTTTTCTGTCCCTGCTAAAATTCCCAGGATTTTTTTTAGTTGCTGTAAGATATGTTTATTATTAAAGTTAATTAAAATTCGCTCCGGTGGACCTTGTAATATTTTCACCTTATGCAACAGTTGTTCTTGGAGCTTAATGATATTTTCCACATTAATATTAACATTTTCACCTAAAATGATATCTAATCGATTATGCTGTTCTAAAATACTCTCAATACCAAGCTCTCGCATTATATTTTTTATTCTTGCTACTTCTAATAAATTCAAAGTAGCAATACTAGGCTCACCAAAACGGTCAATTAACTCTGCAATGATTGCACTAATATGCTCTTCAGTTCTTACTGCTGCTATTTTTTGATAAAACTCTATTTTATGCATAGCATCATTAATATAATCACCACTTAAATATGCTTCCACTTTTATTTCGATAGTCGGCTCCGGTTGAAGTTTAACCGGTTGACCGGTTTTCAGCTCTTGCATTGCTTCTTCTAACAAACGACAATACATTTCAAAACCAACACTGGCAATATGTCCATGTTGCTGCGCTCCCAATAAATTTCCAGCACCACGGATTTCCAGGTCGCGCATAGCGATTTTAAAACCAGCTCCCAGTTCAGCAAATTCCTTTATCGCCTGTAACCGTTTTTCTGCAACTTCTGTTAAAACCTTATCTTTACGATAAGTCAAATAAGCAAATGCCATCACATGAGATCGGCCTACCCGGCCTCTCATTTGATAAAGTTGTGATAATCCAAAATGATCCGCGTCATAAACAATAATAGTATTGGCATTAGGAACATCCAAACCATTTTCTATAATACTGGTACAAACCAGCACATCATATTTTCCTTCATAAAACTCTACCATTACCTTTTCTAACAAAGCTTCCGACATTTGACCATGCGCAGTTTGAATTCTGGCATCAGGCAACATTTGAGCTAAATGATGGCTGATTTTATCAATACTTGCAACTTTATTATAAACTAAATAAACTTGTCCACCGCGCTTTAATTCACGCTTAATAGCATCTTTAATAACCTCATCATTATTTTCAACAACATAAGTTTGTACCGGAATGCGTTCTTCAGGCGGTGTTTCAATAATACTCATATCGCGAGCACCCACAAGCGACATATGAAGTGTTCGTGGAATTGGCGTCGCACTTAATGTTAAACAATCAATACCAGCGCTAAGCTTCTTCATTTTTTCCTTCTGCGCTACCCCAAAGCGTTGTTCCTCATCTACAATTAATAAGCCCAAATCCTTAAACTTTACCGTTTTATTAAGAATTCGATGTGTACCAACTAACACATCCACTCTGCCAGTTTCAACTTTTTCCAAGGTTTCTTGTTGTTCTTTAGCTGTTCTAAAGCGACAAATCAAATCAACCACCGGCCCAAATTTAGCAAAACGACTCTTAAAGGTTTGAAAATGTTGTTGCGCCAACACTGTCGTCGGTACTAACACTGCCACTTGTTTACCACTCATCACCGCTTTAAAGGCAGCTCTAACAGCAACCTCTGTCTTGCCAAAGCCGACATCACCACACAACAGACGATCCATCGGTTCAGCTTTTTCCATGTCCGCTTTTATCTCTTTAATCGCTTGCAATTGATCTGGTGTTTCCTCATAAGCAAAGGCATCCTCAAACTCAGCTTGCCAATTATTATCTTGCTCAAACGCAAAACCGGTAGCAACCTGTCTAGTCGCGTAAAGTTCAATTAATTCCTTCGCAATATCGGCAACTGCAGCTTTGGCTTTACTTTTAGTCTTATGCCAATCAGTTCCGCCCATTTTGCTAAGTTTGGGAGTTTGACCCTCGGCTCCAATATATTTTTGCAATAAATTAACTTGATCTGTCGGTACAAAAATTTTGTCAGTACCCGCATATTTTATATGTAAATAATCCTTTTTTATTCCGGCTAAATCAATCGTTTCAACACCAATATATTTACCTATACCATGATTAATATGTACAACATAATCGCCAATATTGATATCACGAAAATAAGCTATTTTTTCACCCTTAGCTACTCGTTGCAATGGCTTTTTCTTTTGAGTACCTAAAATCTCTTTTTCTGTTACTACAACAACTTTCGCTTCCGGTAACTCAAAGCCATTATTAAACACATTAATGGCGATAGTAATACCTTCCGCAAAATCAATCGGCTCCTTTGCTGCAAAGCAAGCTCTTACGTTATAGCGTGCTAATTCTTCTTGCAAAGATAAAGCTTTTTGCTTAGTACTCATAAAAATTACAATTTTGTAGTTTTTATGACGCCAGGCTTTAATTTCGTTGGCCAGCAACTCTATTTTCTTATGAAATGGCACCACAGATTTACTAACAATACTTATAACTTCTTTAGGCTCGCTATACTGTGGTTTTTGTAATAATAAAGTCAAGTATAAAATATTGTAATTTTTCGCAAACTCCACAATTTCTTGCCAAGAAAATAATTGTTTCTTAACTTCGGGATTTTCTTGTAAAATCTTTTCAATTTGCTCTTTAATTCGCGCCGGTTCATCAAAAATAACAGTACTGTCCTGTGGTAGATAACTCAAACAATTCGCCATTTTATCATAATCTTCCGGTTGCGCTAATGGTAAAATATCAATTTGCGAAATGCTATCTAGTGACAGTTTACTATTAATGTCATAAGTCCTTATGGAATCAATTTCATCACCATAAAACTCTATTCTAATCGGTTGAGTTGCATTAACCGGAAATACATCAATAATTCCGCCACGCACACTAAATTCACCCATTATTTCTACTTCATCAACTCTGACATAACCTAATTTCACTAATCTTTCTAAAACATTTTCTAATTCAATACTCATTCGTAGCTTTAAATTAATTCTTGCCTGCTCAAAGTCATGTTTTGAAAGATTTTTTTGAATAACAGCTTCACCGGTCGTCAACACAATAATATTTTCGTTACGCACCAATTTCCCTAAAACATCAAGGCGCTGTGCCACAAGCTCCAAGCTTTTCGCCACTGCAGAAAAACTAACTACATCTAAAGACGGTAATTTTACAATCTGCGTTTGTGGTAACAAGCTACTCAAATCACTTTCTAGCTGCGCCATACTATCCTTGCTACTAGTGATAATGATAGTTGCTTTTTGCGCCAAATTATATCCCTTGGCAATAATCAGACTTTTTTGCGTACCTGCAACACCATAAATAAGACTTTGTTGTTGAGAAAAAGCATAACATTCACTAGCTTTTATAATATTGTCATCATTAAAAATATCAAAAAAATTCTTCATTTTCCCCTCACCAATACGAAAACGGGCTTTAGCATATGCTAAAGCCCTTGTTTTCTCATTATAGCTTCCATCTTTTCTAACGTCAAGAAGGTTACTCTCTAACTAGCTTTCCCTTCCAATCATTAATTCCACCAAAATCATATACTTTCTCATAACCACTGTTTACTAAAAGTTCAGCAGCCACAGCACTCCTTCTACCACTACGACAATATAATAATATTTTTTTGCTTTTATCAGGAATGACCGCCGATGCTTTTTCTTCAAGTTCACTTAGTGGCAGTAGTTTAGCATTTTCAATATGACCTTGCTGATATTCTTCAGGCGTTCTAACATCAACAACAATCACATTAGCTGATTCTTTCATCATTTCAGCTGCCACATTAGCACTAATTTTATAAGGAGCTTTATCACTGTTTGACCTTAATTGAAAAAAATATCCTGCTCCTACAATCATCACAAAGGCTATTATCAATAAGTATATATTTTTCAAAGAAAACTCCCCTTTATACTAAAACTTATTTTTTCGCAATACCCACCAAGGAGCCATGGATGAATCTTGATGTCCTTTACCAATCCATTCCCAAAATACTGCCAATAAAGTATTGATTTTCGCTGCAAATAAAAACATCGGCATAAATGGTACTAGTCCAAATCTTGATAAATCTTCTTTTTTTCGCTCAGAAACAAAAATTATCCCAAGCAAATACAGTAAGCAAGTCATCACAAAATAAAAAGAATACACTGCCATTAACAAGGCGATTGCATAATCAGCGGGAAAAACAATAAATAGCCAAAAAGTATAGACAAAAACCATCATTGGTAAAACAATATTGGTGAACATGGTCACTAACAATCCATTAAAATTCGCCCAGCCCATCATCGACGGCGCTATGCTCCGCCAATGTTTACCGATAATGTAAGGATAATCGCCTTCCCATCTTAGCCGTTGTTTGAAAAATTTAGCATAGGTTTCCGGAACATCAGTAAAACAAATTGCTTCGGGGTCAAACACAATTCTAAATTTTTCTTTTCTATTATTAAAGTAATTTTTAATTCGTAATGTAATATCAAGATCTTCTGCGGTCCCTGCATCCCAACCTTCGACCAAATTAAGTAGACTACGGCGAAAAATACCAAAGGCGCCGGAAATATTATTGACCATATTAAATTCACTAAGCGCCGTTTTTGACAGCTGAATTGAATTAAAATATTCAATCGCTTGAAAACCGGCACAAAAAGTATCAGCAGCATTACGTACTCTTAAGCACCCACTCACCGCTACTACTTCAGGATCAACAAAGTGCCTCGTAACCCGCTCTAACATATTGTTATCAAAAGAACTATCACCATCAACTTTAACAACAATCTCGCCGGTAACAAAATTCAAACCTAAATTGCTACTAGACACTACACCACCGCGTTGCCATTTCGGAATAACAGAAATGGTACGGTTGTTATATTGCACCGCCAGTTTTTGCAATTCTTCAGCAACTTTCAAAGTACTCTTATTGATATACGCACCATCAATCACCAATAAAATTTGTAATTTGCCGGGATATAGCTGTTCCAGTAATGAAAGCACAGTCTTTTCAATTTCTCGGCCTTCATTATAGCAAGTTACAATACAAGAGACACTAGGAAAAAAGTCAATTCTCGGACCTTCTTGCTTTCTTCTTAGCACATATTTAAATAATCCTAAAAATATGAACAAATTCCACGGTAATTCAAAAAAAACTACCATTGGTAAAACCAACAGTATCACTGTCATATAACCTTGATTGTAAAAAGGAAGTACTAAAAAATTATAGAGATGAAATAAAATACCTTCCAACATAACTAGTTCTAGCACCTAAAACTAAAACCCAGCTTCATACTCAGTCAACAGTTTTTCGGCAATTGGAACTTGTTGAGCTTGTTCAGTTGGTATGGAAAAACATTTTACTGCTACTCTGATTTGCGAATTAGTTTCTGTCGACACCATCTGTGCCAAATTTTCAATTCTAGCGGCCAGAATTTCACCTCCTTCGGTATTAGTTCTTGGTAACATCACCCAAGAGACATTCTTACTGGTATTAGTAGTGATATCGGTATTACGAACTAATTCTCGTACTCTCGCACTAAGTTCCGCTATAACGTCATTTGCTTTCGGCAAATATGCAACTTCATCCAAATCCTTTGCGCTAATTATTTTAATACAAATCAGCGTAAATTCAGCATCTTGATACCGTTGCTTCATTTGAAGCATCCAGTCAATCATTTGATAAAAATATAATGGTAATACATTTCTTTTATCATCAAATAAAGCTATTTCCAAATTAACATCACCCAGTTGCGCCGCTCTCATTCCTTTAGCAGAAATAGCATAGTTATAAATAGGTCGAGCTATCAAATCTTCAGCTGAAGATTTTTCCTGACAATTTAAGCAACTAGCTTTTATCTGCGGTTCAATAAATTTACCATGGCAATCATTACATTGATAACTTTCTAACGGTCTATCATAATCAACCCCAATATGTCTTAACGTACTTTTACAGCGTTGGCAGACTAATTGATAACCTTTTTGAAACTCTTCTTCCGGTGCTACATTGGCACAAGTAAAGCAATGAATCATTTTATGTTTGCTAAAGTTTATACTGCCACATAATGGACACATATCAATGAAATTTAAGTTTCCGGTCATACAATATGGACAATACCTAACTCTATCGACTAGTTGTTTTTCCACTAGTAGCCCATGATTTAACAAATAATTAAGCCACTGGACAGAGCTTTCTTCTTTATGGTTTGATTTATCATTTTCATCACAATTAGAGCGAAATGTTCGATGTACTTCATTGCAAAAGCGACCTAGTAGCGCTGCTGTCATATACTGATAAAGCCACGGAGAAGAAGGCAATAGTTGCGGTTTTAATAAATATTCTTCACCTCTGGCAAACAGAAAGGTTAATAATCTTAAATCACTGCTTGCTGAATTTTTTTCAATGGATAACAAGTTTAGGCGATCTAAAATAACATTACCTTGTGCTAAAATTTCACTTTTACTATTTTCTATCCCATCACTGCAATAATCTAACTCTCCTACTGAGGTGGTAAAGTACAGTGGACAAGCATACAACAATTTTGATTTACGAAAGTCACACACTAATTTTAAAATTTTAGCTTCATAACAATCTGCAATATTTATACCATCTACAACAACAATGACCGGCTCTGTTATATTTTTAGTTAATTCTTCCACGGAATGAAAGGTTTGTGCAAAATCTTCTGTTGCTAATAATGTTTTTGTAGCATCTAATGTTATCCGATATAACTTATTCATTAATATTACCTCCTAATTCCACGCTACTACTACCGGCAGTCCATCCACAATTTCCTCAGGATTTAGTTTTTCGTCAATTTTCAAAAATACATTGATACCTCTCATACTATTAGGATAAATAGTATTGGATATTCCCATCGGCACTGTAGAGGCACTAATTGGTTGTTCCACCACCACTGCTGTAACAGTTCTATTACTACCTAAAATTTTAACTTTAGCACCGGTGCCTAAACTAATTTTTTTAAAATCTTCCGGCTCTACATAAACACTGACATAAACATTTTCGGTTTTTGCTAAAATTGCCAAAGGCTCTCCGGCACTAAAAGTCTGCCCAACATTAACTAAAATAGTGTTAATTTGACCACCAATACCGGTGTTTATTTGAGCATTATTATCCAAAAACTTAGTTAAGCTTTTAATGCTTTCATCTACTTGAATTTTACGAACTTCATTACTAAGCACCGGAGCTGCGACCGGCGTTACATCAGCCGCTGCCAAAGCCGCCTTTAACTCATTATACTTAGCATTGACTTGCTCGTATTCAGCTCTGGTTGCTGCTCCTTTAGCCATTAAGGCGCCTGTATCATTGCGTAATTTTTCATAATAAGCAACACTATTAGAAATCGCTGAAATTTGTTGGTAATTTTTATCAACGGTTGTACCACCACCAATATTACCGGTTACTAACGCATTTTTCTCCGCTTCCAATAAAGCTATTTGCTCTAGTCGCCCCGTTGGAATAATCTTCTTATACGTCAACAGCAAGCTATTAGGCGCTATCATGTCACCACGTTTTCCGGCAATACTCTCAATAGTTCCGCCTTCATTAGCATTAACAACGACTTTTTCTAAATAAATTGTTCCCGGCGATCTGACAAATAGCCACTCGCTGATAATTTTTCCGGAAAAATAAACAAACGGTAGGGCAATAATAATTAATACTAACCACCATTTTAATTGTGGGAAAATTCGTTTCGCATTACCATAAGGGATTTTTATATTGTTCTTTACTGTGGCATCAGAGTTTTTATTGTTGGAAAATGATATTTTCATAATCAATCACCCCTCTTATAATCTTCCCAAGATTGAATATAAATGGCTTTCAGACCAATATGGTTTAACTCCTGCTCAATTTTTTGTACTGCATTGATAAAGTCAGTATGATCTAAGCTACTATAAGCTTCACCTTGATTAATATTTTGCTCAACACTTTGAGCCAAGGCTATATTAAGACCGTTCGTTTTATCAATAATATTTTTCATAGTAGTTATCACAGTTTGTGCATTGTTAGAATACAGCATTACAACTATTTCTTTTAAATTAAGCTTTTGTAAGGTCATTCTATCTTTTTCGCTTAAATTTGTTAGATATCGCGGATGAATTGAGATTGATAATTCCTTTTTAGTTACGCTCCGCACTTTTTCAATAACATCTAGCAGTAAATTAAAACCATTTTCATTATTAGCTAACACTGCATCCGGTTCAATATCAAGATGAATTTCTTTAAATTCAAATTTTTCCATTTCTTTAGTGAGATCTATTAGTTCAGCCTGATGCTCCGGCAATAACCATGCTGAGTCACCTAATAATAATCCAACCTCCAGCCCATTAGCTTCCGCTTTTTTCAACAAATCTTTTAATTTTTGTTGGACTGGCGCTGCTTGTAATTGCTTTATTTCATCTTTATTAAACGATAATAATATTTTTTTAATCCCATTTTGCTGTAATTTAGCTATTTCAACGCCTTGTGAAATACTATTTAAAAAGGGAGCTGCTTGCCAAACATAAGTGCCAACTTTTAAGTTATTACTTATATTTTTGTTATTACTACTGACAATATTATTAATCCCCACCTCTGGGAACGTAAGTTTTGGTAAGTTACTAAAATCTAGCGGATTTTCCGTCACCAATTTAAAGTCATTAATATCAAGCCAAGCAAAATTCAATAAATTTCCTCTATTGACATTGCTACTATTAAGAATATAACTTTCATCGGCTTCACTACTTAAGCCGTTAGGGTAAACGAAGCTGACAACATCAATAGCAGCCGCTAAGAAGGTTTCTTCACGATTTAATAAATCTGTCGCCATCCGATAATATTGCGACTTGCTATTTTGAAATTGCTCAAAAGTATCACCCGGTAAAACTTTATGCCGTAATTTTTTTTCTCTAATGTCTTCTGCCAAAACAGTCAACCGTGCAATTTTGGAGTTAACATCCATTGCAGCAAATTTAGCAGTTAAAATAGCTTCTCTGACGCGACCATTCAAAGTCATCTCGATATAGTCTTGTTGCATCTTTGCACTAAGCAGTTGATTTTCTGCAATGATTTTATTTTGATCCTTTTTGCCAATAGTCCCAAAAGGTTCTGTTACATTTATTGCAATATAAGCTCCGGTACCGCTAGCACCAGGATAATCTTTGCTAACAGTTCCCCCAATAACTAAATTCCCTTCAGTATTGAGCTGTTTATATTGCCTTAGCATTTTTTGATATTGCTCTACTAATTTTGCTTGCAACTGAAATTCAGGATAATTATCCACAGCAAAAGTCTTGCCCGTTAACAGCGGTAATTTAGGTTCTTCGAGCGTTTCTGCTACTTGCCACTGACAACCGGTTGCTAAATTAATAATTTGTAACGCTTGACTTTGTTTTAGCTGCATTGCCACAAGATCACGCTTAACCTCTTCATAAATTGTCAAAAATTCCAATTTATCGACCGGTAATAACAAACCTTGCTTTTGTCGTTCTTCTAGCAATTTACTGGTAGCAACTTCAGTACTCAAAAATTGCTTGGCCAATTTTTCTTTTTGTTGTTCAATCCACAACGAAGCATAGGCCTTGCGAACAGCCACCAAATTATTTAAATTCACTAATTTGGCAAAATATTGCGAGTTGAACACTGTATTTTCCGACTGCATAATATCAATTTTTTCTTTGTTTTTACTACCTAATAGTGGTAGTACCAATCCGCCGGTAAAACTCAATTTATTATAACTATGCATCTGTGTACTAGTATCGGTAAGAGGTTCATTATTAGCGCCATAAGTTATTGTCCCAAATAATTTAGCGCCACTGCGTTGTTGTGCTAACACTAGCTTAGCCTCATCATTTGATAAATTTGCCATTGCAATAGATAGCGCTAAACCATTATCCAACTTTTCTTCGATCTGTTGTAATGATGACAGCTTAACAGTCGCGACCGGTGCTGCGGTCGCAACTGTCATAACCAAATTACCAGACATTGCAAACACTACTGCTACTACGGTACTTATTACTTTATGCCATTTGACCACTACAATAACCCCCTTATTCTTATTTACATACTCAAGCCTTCTTCTAACAATGGTTTTAAAAATTTGCCAGTATAAGAAGCTTCAACTGTGGTAATTTCCTCCGGGGTACCTTTAGCGACAATAGTGCCACCACCTTTACCGCCCTCTGGTCCTAAATCAACAACATAGTCCGCAGTCTTAATAACATCAAGATTATGCTCAATAACAATCACACTATCGCCACCTTCAACTAACTTTTGTAAAACTTCCAATAGTTTATGAATGTCCGCAGTATGTAAGCCCGTCGTTGGCTCATCTAAAATATATAATGTTTTTCCGGTACTGCGTTTTGCTAGCTCTGTTGCTAGTTTCACGCGTTGTGCTTCTCCGCCGGATAAGGTCGTCGCCGGTTGCCCTAGTTTTATATAACCCAACCCAACCTCTTTCAACACTTCCAGTTTTCGATGAATTTTCGGGATATTTTTGAAAAATTCCACCCCTTCATCTACTACCATATCCAAAACTTGCGCAATGCTTTTCCCTTTGTATTTAACCTCTAAGGTCTCTCTATTATAACGTGCGCCCTTGCAGACCTCACATGGTACATAAACATCTGGTAAAAAATGCATTTCTATCTTGATTATACCATCTCCACGACAGGCTTCACAACGCCCACCTTTAACATTAAAGCTAAATCGCCCCGGCTTATAGCCTCTAATTTTTGCTTCATTAGTCTGACTATATAATTCTCTAATATTATCAAATAACCCGGTATAAGTTGCCGGATTAGAACGTGGTGTCCGCCCAATGGGGGACTGATCGACATCAATAATTTTATCAATATGCTCAAAGCCTTTTATCGCTTTATGAGCACCGGCCCGCTGATGATTGCGATAAATTATTTTCGCCAAACCTTTATATAATATTTCATTAACCAAGGTACTTTTTCCCGAGCCCGAGACGCCGGTTACAGCCGTAAATAAACCAATCGGAAATTTTACACTGATATTTTTTAAATTGTTTTCTTTGGCCCCAATAATCTCTAGCCATTTTCCTTGAGCTTTTCTGCGTTTACTTGGTACCGGAATATATTTTTTGCGACTTAAATATTGTCCAGTTAGCGAATTGTTATTGTCTTTTATTTCTTCAACCGTTCCTTGCGCCACAATATGACCGCCACCAGCTCCTGCCGTCGGACCAATATCAATAATGTAATCGGCTGCATACATCGTATCTTCATCATGTTCCACGACAATTAAAGTATTACCTAAATCTCTTAAATGTGCCAGCGTTGCCAACAGCTTGTTATTATCGCGTTGGTGCAACCCAATGCTAGGCTCATCCAAAATATATAACACGCCAACCAATCCCGAACCAATTTGCGTAGCCAATCTAATGCGCTGCGCCTCTCCACCTGACAATGTACCGGCAGCTCGATCTAGCGTTAGATATTCTAACCCGACATCCAATAAAAAGCCTAGTCTAGCATTAATCTCTTTTAAAATCTGTGTGGCAATAATTTTTTCACGTTCCGTAAAAGAAATACTATTTAAAAAATCACGGCATTCCGCAATGGTAAAACAGGTTACTTCGTAAATATTTTTCCCTGCTATTTTAACCGCCAATGTTTCAGGTTTTAATCTTGCGCCATTACACGCCTTGCAAACTTTTTGCTTCATATATACTTCATACGCTTCTTTGGCTTCCATGGAATCAGTCTCAACATAACGGCGCTCTAAGATATTCATAACCCCCTCAAAGGGCGAATTATACTCTTTAGTCTCACCATACATATTTTCATAAGAATAACTAAAACTTTCCTCACTGCTGCCGTATAATAAAATGTTTTGAACAGCTTGAGAAAGCTCAGACCATTTATTGTTTATTGAATAACCATACTTCTCAACAACTGCATTAATTTGGCACATCGCATAAGAATTAATATTTTTTGATAACGGTAAAAATAACCCTTCACCAATAGTTTTATCAAGGTCAGGCATTACCAGTTCAAGATCAAATTCATTATCCATTCCTAAGCCACTACAAACCGGACAAGCACCATAGGGGCTATTAAAGGAAAACATTCTAGGGGCTATTTCCGGCAAAGACAAGCCACAGTCAATACAAGCAAAGTTTTGACTAAACATTAATTCTAATCCATCCAAAACTTGAATTAAGACCATGCCCTGACTTAAAGCTAAGGCTGTTTCTAATGAATCAGCTAACCGTCCTTCTATTTTGTCTCTAATAACTAATCTATCAACAACAACCTCAATAGTATGTTTTTTGTTTTTATCCAAGGTTATCTCATCATTAACATCATGCAAAGTACCATCAATTCTCACTCTGACATAACCATCTTTTTTTATCTCATCCAGTAACTTTTTATGTTCACCTTTTTTCCCTCTGATAATCGGCGATAATACCAAAACTTTACTTTGGTCTGGTATTAACATAATTTGATCCACCATTTGCTGAACTGTTTGCTTAGCAATTTCTTTACCACAATTTGGACAATGCGGTCTACCAGCTCTAGCAAATAATAATCGCAAATAATCATAAATTTCAGTTACTGTGCCAACCGTCGAACGCGGATTTTTATTAGTGGTTTTTTGATCTATTGATATTGCCGGCGATAATCCTTCAATATAATCAACATCAGGTTTATCCATTTGTCCCAAAAATTGACGAGCATAAGCCGATAATGATTCAACATAGCGCCGTTGACCTTCAGCATAAATTGTATCGAAGGCTAAGGATGACTTCCCGGAGCCACTTAACCCCGTTATAACGACTAATTTATCACGCGGTATTTCTACATTTATATTTTTTAAATTATGTTCTCTAGCACCTTTAACAATTAATTTGTCTTTCATAATTTCACCTACTTATTTTTGGCTTTTTTAGCGGGCAATTCGCCTTTTAATTCAATGATCATATCCCGTAAATTAGCAGCTAATTCAAATTGTAAATTTTTTGCGGCAGCTTGCATCTCTTGTTGCAACTTATCAATTAAATCCAGCTTATCTTTGGGACTTAATTTTCGTCCTTGTTTATTAGTATATTTAGCCGCTGTTTCAGCAACCTTAGTAGTTTCTATCATATTTTTAATGGTTTTTTGAATGGTCTGCGGAGTAATATTATGTTCAACATTATATTTTTGTTGAATCTCCCGCCGTCTTTTGGTTTCTTCAATTGCTCTTTTCATTGAGTCAGTAATATTATCAGCATACATAATAACTTTACCATTAGCATTGCGGGCGGCTCTCCCAATCGTTTGAATTAACGAAGTATCTGAACGCAAAAATCCTTCTTTGTCCGCATCTAAAATTGCCACCAAGGAAACCTCCGGCAAATCCAGTCCTTCTCGCAATAAGTTAATTCCAATTAAAACATCAAAAACACCCATTCTTAAATCTCTAATAATTTCAGCTCGTTCTAACGTTACAATATCAGAGTGTAAATAGCGTACTTTAATGCCCATTTCTTTTAGATAGTCAGTCAGATTTTCTGCCATTTTTTTCGTTAAAGTTGTTACTAATACACGTTCTTTTAACGGCAGTCTTAACTTAATTTCTCCTAATAAATCATCCATTTGTCCTTGTAATGGCTTAACCACTATGGCAGGATCAATCAGGCCGGTCGGTCTGATAATCTGCTGCACAACCTGACTGGCTTGCTCCAATTCATATTTAGCCGGCGTAGCAGAAACATAGATAATCTGATTAATTCTCTCATTAAATTCTTCAAAACGTAACGGTCTATTATCAAACGCAGAAGGCAATCTAAAGCCGTTATTAACTAATGCTTCTTTGCGCGCTCTATCACCGGCATACATTGCTCTAATTTGTGGCAATGTTACATGTGATTCATCAATAACAATTAAAAAGTCATCCGGAAAATAGTCAATCAGAGTAAAGGGTGATTCACCCGGTGCTCGTTTTGTTAAATGTCGCGAGTAATTTTCAACCCCTGAGCAATAACCCATTTCTAGCATCATTTCCAAATCATAACGAGTTCGTTGTTCTAATCTTTGCGCTTCTAATAATTTTCCTTCAGCTTTAAATTTTGCTAAACACTGTTCCAGTTCAGCCTCAATATCACCGGCTGCACGCAACATATTTTCTTTAGAGGTAACATAATGCGAAGCCGGATAAATGGAAATATGTTTACGCTCTGCCAATATTTCTCCGGTTAGTGCATCAGTCTCTAAAATCCTTTCAATCTCATCACCAAATAATTCTATTCTCAAGGCTTTTTCATTATACCCTGCCGGAAAAATTTCAATAACATCACCACGAACTCTAAACTTGCCTCTGACAAAATTAATATCATTACGCTCGTATTGAATGCTCACCAATTTGCGTAAAATAGCATCACGCTCATAAAACTGACCTTGTCTTAACGATAAGACCAACCCCTGATACTCATCCGGTGAACCTAAGCCATAGATGCAAGAAACACTGGCAACAATAATAACATCACGCCGTTCAAATAAAGAACACGTAGCAGAGTGACGTAATTTATCAATTTCATCATTAATCGAAGCATCTTTTTCAATATAAGTATCAGTATGTGCGATATAGGCTTCCGGCTGATAATAATCATAATAACTTACAAAATATTCTACGGCATTATCCGGGAAAAACTCTTTAAACTCACTGGCTAATTGTGCTGCCAATGTTTTATTATGAGCAATTACCAACGTTGGTTTTTGCACTCTTTCAATCGTCTTAGCAATCGTAAAAGTCTTACCGGTACCGGTCGCCCCCAATAAAACCTGACTAATCTGTCCATGGTCAAGCCCTTGCACCAAGCTTTCAATCGCCTTCGGCTGATCGCCCGTTGCAACAAACGGAGCTTTAACTTTAAATAAATTTTCGCCGTCCTGATAATTTGTCTGTAATTGAGGAACTTTCACCATAACGACCTCCAAAAACTGTAAATTAGCTATTCTTATTTTTCACCACTGCCAAAGCTTTAGCCAGTTGTACATCCGTTTTAGCATCTTTCGGTAACTCTACAATAATATTCGGCTCTATGCCAACTCCATCAATTGAGACATTGCTAGGAGTATAATATTTAGCAATAGTTAATTTAATAGCTTCAGCATTACCGATAGGAATAACCCCTTGCACCGACCCTTTACCATAAGATTTTGTTCCGACCAAAGTTCCGGCATTAGTATCTTTAATAGCTCCGGCCAAAATTTCGGCGGCACTGGCGCTCCCCCCATTTATCAATACTGCTAACGGGTAATTGATACTAGCTAAATTAGAGGAATAAACTTCCTTACTACCATCTTTATGCACTACCGATACTACCGGTCCTTGTGGCACAAATAAATTTGCCGCTGCTACGCTAGCCTGCAATAATCCCCCGGGATTACTGCGTAAATCCAAAACAAAGGCAGTCGCCCCTTTATTAATAAGTTCTTGATAAACCTTATTAAGCTCAGTAGCCGTTTTCTCACTAAACATCGCAATTCTGATATAACCAACATTATTATCAAGAATTTCTCCTTTTACGGTTTTAATTTCAATATTAGATCTAATTAAAATATAATCTTTTATTTCTTCCGCACGTTTGATTGAAAGCACTACCGTACTTCCTTGCGCTCCGCGAATTTTATTCACCGCTTCTTCCAATGAAAGCTCTTTAACATTAATCTGATCAATTGCTACAATAATATCGCCGGGCTTTATCCCTGCCAAAAATCCCGGAGTATCTTCAATTGGTGCTACTACCGTTAAATCTTTATCCTTAACCCCTAAGACTATCCCCACACCACCAAAATAGCCTTCCGTTTTCATTAACATTTCCTGATACATTTTCTTATCAAGATAAATCGAGTGTTCATCCCCTAGCGACTCCACCATTCCTTTAATCATACCAGCCACTAATTTATCACTTACAACATCATTAACATAACTTTTATTAATTAAGCTGTAAATACCCAATATTTTAATAGTATTTACCACACCAACTTTATTAAAACCCAACCCAAAATATAAGCCATTTAATACCACGAATACCGTCACCGCAATAATAACTATTATTTTAAAAATGTTCTTTTTAAAACTCACCACTACACCTCTTTTGGTTTTAAAAAAGCGCATTAAGAACATGCAAATGCAACGTTTCTAATGCGCTCATTAATTTAATTAATATTTTCTATAAATATCCACTCGGATCAACCGGTTCACCATTTTGTCTAACTTCAAAATGACAATGTGGTCCGGTAGAATACCCGGTAGAACCGGCTAAAGCAATTACTTGACCTTGACGAACTTGTTGTCCTTCGCTAACTGTCAGCTCTGAATTATGACCATATAAACTGGAAATTCCACCACCATGATCAATAATAACAGCGTAGCCATAGCCACCCATCCAGCCTGCAAAAATAACGGTTCCACTATCGGCAGCACTAATATTTTCACCATAATCAGCGCCAATATCAATCCCGCTATGATATCTGGCTGTTCCAAAAATCGGATGAGTTCGCCAACCATATGGTGATGTTATCGGTCCATTCAATGGCCAAATCATCCGGCCGGTCGACTGTACTGCACCACTGGTATGGCCTTGACTGGCTCTGATCATCTGCTCGATTTGTCGCGAAGTTTGCAATAGTTCTTGATAAGCTTGTTCAGCACTATCACGCTCACTAACCGCATTATCCAATAATTCTTTACGTTCTTGTTTTCTCAATTCAACTACCGCTTTTTTCTCTTCAGCTGCTTGCTCTAATACTTGGATAGCTTGTTTGTCATTTTCCAGCTCAGCTTTTTTATTTAAAATCAATTCACGCTCAGCTTTGATTTCACTAAATAAATTAACATCATGCTTCATAATCATCGTTAATAAGTCCATGCGACTGATTAAATCATTAAAATCATTAGCACCTAATAAAACATCAACATAACTAAGCTGCCCATTTTCATAAACATCACACAACCGTTTATTTAACACAACTTTACGCTTATCAAATGATTTCTGTGCTTTTGCCAAAATAATTTCATTTTCTTCAATTTTTTGCTCAGTCTCACCCAATTTCACCTTAATAGCTTTATATTCATTAGTCGCTGCATCCAGCTCCATTTGAATATTCCGCAATTGTTCTGAAATAGAGTCAACTTCTTGTTGCGCTTTGGCTATTTTACTTTTTTGGCTTTGCGCTTGATCTTGAACAGTGCTAAGTCTGCTCTCTAAAGAGTTCGCTAAGACCGTAAGATTAGTAACAACCGTAAAGCCTAACGATAACGCTAATGCCCAAACTTTTTTGTTTTTTATCATTATCTGACACCTACTAAACTTTCATGAATTTTTTAAGAGAAATAGCACTACCTAATGCTCCTATTATCATTCCTAAAACAATCAGCAATATCGTTAAATTAGTTAAAAATGGATATTGCGGTATCAATGGTAAAAACATAAATGATTGATATATTTGATTCGTAATGGCACTATAGCTAGTACGTAATACTAAGGTTGCTATTAACGCGCCCCCAAAGCCTAACGCCATTCCTTCCATAATAAAAGGCCAACGAATAAACCAATCAGTAGCTCCAACATACTTCATAATACCAATTTCTTTGCGTCTAGCAAACACCGTCAATCTAATGGTATTGGAAATTATAAATAATGTCGCAAATACTAAAAAGAGAATTAATACTACTCCAAATACCCTGATCATATGAGTAAGCTTAAATAATTGTTCAATTGCCTCTTGACCAAATTTAGCAGTTTTTACTCCCGGATATTCAGCAATCTCAGCTGCTGCACTTTTAACTTGTTCCGGCAGAGTCAACTTTACTTCGTAAGAGTATGGCAACGGATTAGCATCATCTAACGCATCCAGTAAATATTTTTGTTCACCTAATCGTTCTCTAAATCTTTCAATTGCTTCATCTTTAGTAACAAAGGTAATTTCTTCAACACCTTTGATTTTTTTTATGTTATTACCAATTTCATACCGTTCTGCTTCGGATAAATTATCTTCCAAATAAACATTTATTTGTACTTGTGATTCTAAATGAGCTGCCATATTATTTAAGTTCATAACCATTATTAAAAACAGCCCCAAAATCACCAAGGAAATAGCCACCGTCGTAATTGATGCAAAACTCATTAAGTTGTTTCTTTTCAGCGAAATAGCCGCTTCTTTTACAAAATATTCTAAGGTTCTAATCTTCATAACCGTATACCCCTCTCGCTTCGTCACGAATTATACGGCCATTTTCAATCGCAATAACCCTTTTTTTCATAGTGTCAACAATACTTTTATCATGCGTAGCCATAACAATAGTCGTACCATCTTTGTTAATCCGATCAAAGATTTTCATAATATCCCAAGAGGTCTCTGGATCAAGATTGCCCGTCGGTTCATCCGCAATAACCACCATCGGGTTATTAACAATCGCCCTAGCGATAGCAACACGTTGTTGCTCACCACCGGATAATTGAGTTGGAAAACTTTTAACCTTATCTTTTAGCCCCACCAAATCCAGCACAGTATTAACGCGCTTTTGCATTTCGCGTCGTGGCGCTTCTACGACTTGCATCGCAAAAGCTACATTTTCATACACTGTTTTATCTTGCAGCAACCGATAATCTTGAAAGATTATTCCTAGACCACGTCTTAAGTACGGCACATCTTTTAAGGTCATTTCCGTAACATTGCGTCCATTAACCACTAAGCTACCTTCTGATGGTAATTCCTCACGAAAAATCATCTTAATAAAAGTTGATTTCCCCGCTCCGCTTGGCCCTACCACGAACACAAATTCGCCTTTTTTTATTTCAATGTTAACATTTTCTAAGGCATTAGAGCCATTAGGATAACATTTTGAAACATTTCTCATACTAATCAAAACTAACTGTACCTCCTATTATCACTGCTAAATTTATTTATTTTGACATACTATGCTAAAATACCTTTTTATTTTCCAAAATAAAATCGCTTAATAATGATTATATCATATTAAGCGATTTTTATTGATATTATTTTTTAATAATTGTTTTTATCTATTTTTTCTTAGCCATAACTTCTTTAACTTTTAAGACAATGTCATTGCTAGTAAGTTTGTACTTTTTCAACAAATCGTTCGGCTTACCAGATTCACCAAAAGTATCATTCACCCCTAACCGTAACATCGGTACAGGATTATTTTCCACTAATACTTCAGCCACAGCACTACCTAATCCGCCAATAATGCTATGCTCTTCGCAAGTTACAATACACCCTGTTTCTTGTGCCGCTTTAACAATAGCATTAACATCAATCGGTTTAATAGTATGAATATTTAAAACTCTAGCTGAAATCCCCTCTTGAGCCAAAGTTTCTGCCGCTACTTTCGCTTCCGCCACCATAATGCCCGTAGCGATAATAGTAACATCAGTTCCTTCTTGCACCGTTACAGCTTTGCCTAATTCAAATTTATAATCAGCACTAAATAAATCCGGTACACTAGAGCGGCCTAATCTAATATAACATGGTCCTTTATACTCAGCAGCAAATTCAATAACTTTCTCAGTTTCAATCCCATCCGCCGGTACAATTACCGTCATATTCGGCAATGTCCGCATTAACGAAATATCTTCTATCGATTGATGGCTAGCACCATCTTCACCAACTGTTAACCCAGCATGAGTTGCCGCAATTTTAACATTCAATTTAGGATAACAAATCGAATTACGAATTTGCTCAAAAGCACGACCAGTAGCAAATACTGCAAAAGTCGACACAAACGGAATTTTACCGGCAGCGGCTAGACCAGCTGCTGTTCCCATCATATTTTGTTCAGCAATCCCGACATTAAAAAATCTTTCCGGATAAGCCTTACCAAAAACCTCTGTTTTAGTTGATTTTGATAAATCCGCATCTAAAACAATGACCTTATTATTTTTTCCGCCAACGGCAGCTAACGCTTTACCATAAGCCTCACGTGTTGCTATTCCCATCTTCTTTAACACCTCATCTTATTTATCTAAATCATCTAAGAACATTGCACATTCTTCAGCACTTGGCGCTTTGCCATGCCATCCGGCAACATTTTCCATTTTGCCAACACCTTTACCTTTTACCGTATTAGCAACAATCATCGTCGGTTTGCCTTTGCAAGCTTTCGCTGCCGCTACCGCTTCAGCAATTTGTGTAAAATCATGCCCATCAATCACAAGAACATTCCACCCAAATGCAGCCCATTTTTCCGGAATTGGTAATGGTGACATAACATCAGAAATTGCTCCATCAATTTGTAAACCATTAAAATCAACAAACGCTGTCACATTATCTAATTTATAATGACTGGCAAACATTGCCGCTTCCCATACCATTCCTTCTTCCAATTCACCATCACCTAGTACCGCAAAAATTCTGTTGTCGGTACCATCGATTTTACTAGCAAGCGCCATCCCATTAGCTGCACTTAAGCCTTGTCCTAGTGAACCCGTAGACATATCAATCCCCGGTAAATCTTTCATGCTAGGATGACCTTGTACTCTACTATTAATTTGTCTTAACGTCATTAGCTCTTCCTTGGGGAAAAAGCCTTTTTCCGCTAAGGTCGCATACAGTACCGGTGCGGCATGACCTTTACATAAGACAAAACGATCACGATCAGCTTTTTGCGGATTGCTAGAATCAACATTCATCTCATTAAAATATAAATACACTAAAATATCAGTAGCTGATAACGATCCGCCGGGATGTCCCGAATTCGCCTCTGTTATCATTTTGACAATATTTTTGCGGATTGTCTTTGCAACGCCTTGCAATTGACAGATTTTTTCTGTTGTTATTTTTTCACTCATCTGGTTTTAGCCTCTCCTTCTATTCTTTCATCAGTCTAGGACGTGGCTTACTGCTGAAACCTTCTCCCAATACTTCTTGAGCATCCGTTACAATAATAAACGCTTGTGGATCATGCTGATAAATTAATTCTTTTAGTTGAGTGACTTCACTTGTTTCTACCACACACAGCAACAATTCTCGGTCTTGACCGGTATAGCCACCCTTGCCTTGTAAAAAAGTAACGCCCCTATCAACTTCCTTTAAAATTCCCTCAGCCAAAAGCTCCGGCTCTGCTGCCATAATAAAAAACGCTTTACTATTATTCGGGCCTTCTTGCACTAAATCTATTATTTTAGCAGTAACAAAAATTGCGATAATAGCATACAATGCCAATTCCGGACTTTTGAATACAATCCCCGCAAATGCCACCACAAAAAAATCTAAAATTAATAACGCTTGACCGACTGTAATATTAAAAATCTTGTGTAATATTGCTGCCGCCAAGGCCGTACCGGCTGTATTACCACGAAAGCGGAAGACCAACCCCATCCCAACACCAACTAACAACCCACCATAAATTGAATTAAGCAAAATATCATGAGTCAAAGTTGGCGTATATGGTGCAAATACATCGACCAATACCGCTAAGGCAATCGCTCCATATAAAGTCTTCAGCCCATATTTAGCACCAAGAATCTTTATTCCTATAATAAACAACGGCACGTTAAAAATCAACATTAAGCTACCAACTGATAACCCGGATAAATAATGCAACACCGTTGCCAAACCTGTGATACCGCCAGCCGCTATTTTGTTAGGCACAAAAAACATATTAATGCCAATTGCAACTATGGCAATCCCAATTGTCATCCCCAGATACCGTCTTATCTTTTTTTGCATATCAAACCTCTAACCATTATAAAATACTTCATTACAGAAGACGGATTCAGATAGCCTCGCCACCTGAATCCGCAAAATCACCGGTTATATTTTTTATTTCAGCTGCTTATTAATTAAACCAAGTGCTAATTCTGCATTAGAAAATGCCGCTTTCTTAAGCTTTTGTAGCAAAACTTCATCTTTCTTCTCAGTTTGCTTTTCCTGCCATTTTAACTTGATTTGTTCTATAACTTTATCCGGTTTTAGACTTAGTAAGCACCCTGTACTTTCTTCGCCAATCGATTCTAAAAATCTGTCAATCTTCGGATCATAAGATATCCCAATCATTGGAACCCCCATTACTCCGGCAAAAATAAGCGCGTGGAGCCTTATTCCCATCAATAAATCTAAATTACCGACAATTGATAACAGCTCACTAGTATTATATTCTTCATTTAAAATAATAACATCTTTTTGCATTTTTTGCGCTATTTTTTCTGCAGCTTTAACATCTTCCGGATATTGCATTGGAATAAACACAACCTTAGCTCCCAGTTGAACATTAATTTCATCGGCAACTTTTGCTAAGACCTCTTTATAATGATCCCATTCGTACCATTCCCTCACCGAAATACCAATTACCGGTTCATTCAAAATATTATATTTAGCCAAAATCTTTTGACCAACAGTTTTATCAACTTTTTCAATGGCTAAGACCGCATCCGCTGTACAATAAATCGGCGTTTTCGTAATCCCCAGTTCCGCTAATTCTTCCACCGAGCCTTCATCACGAACCGTTATCAAATCCACTTTATTCCCCATCAGTTTCATGATTTGTTTGGCTCTTTTACCGGTTATCGGCCCAATCCCTTGGGCATAGAGCATCACCGGTTTTCCTAACATTTTTCCTAACACCATGATACTAATATAATAATATAAACTTCTGGCGCTTGTCACATCCTGTAATAAGCTACCGCCACCACTGATTACTAAATCACTATTTTTTATCGCTTTGGCAATATCATAATAATTTAACCAATAAACCGCCCTAACCCCATGACGTTTAATTGTATCTTGCGGATCACCGGAAATTACAGTTATGTGCAAAGAGTCATCAAGTTTACTCAAAACTTCAATCATTGCTGCCAACATTGCTTCATCACCAGCGTTTTTAAACCCATAGTAACCCGAAATAACAATTTTACTCATTATCGTTGTTGCTCCTTCCTAATAAAGGAACACGCATTATATAAAACATGAGCACCTAACAAAGCTATTAAACCAATCCCCGCACCTAAAATTATTCCACCTAATCCTCGCATGAACGACATGAAAATTGGTGTTCTAATATGTGCAAAAGTTTCAACTAACGAACCTTGACCAATGGTTGCAACAATTACTAAGGTATAAAATAATAAATTAGGCCATTTTCGATAAAAAGCCATAACTGCCAACATAAAAGCAGGATGACCAATTAACAATTCTTTCGATCTTGGTCTAGCATATAGTAATTGTTCTAAAAATGCTCTAAATTTAAGTTCTGCTGCCGGTACCGGTACGCCATAAGTATGCCCGGAGCGTCCGACAAAAATCAGACCAGCCAAAGCAACAAAAGCAAAGGCAACTAAGCTTTTTACATAAATCGGATAATTTAATACTTTTTTTATTTGCGCTATCGCATTGCCTTTATAATCTTCACCATCAAACAAATTAAATCTTACTAAATAACTAAAAGTTACTAATATTAATGGTAAAACAAACGTTACTTTTACTCCACGATACATATTTACTTCCAGCAAATATTTGATATCGCCTAATAATGCCCCCACATAAAAACCGCCAATAAATGATAATGCACCAGTAATCATAATACCACTTAACGCCAATACCATTATCTTTTTTAGTGAGCTTTGAATTTTCGATGCTTTCCACTTATCCATTTGATAAGTCATTGCCAAAACCGGAAATAAATTAGCGGCTGCTAACGCTGCCATACTACGCGCAAAATTGCCTTGCCCCATAACAATCGGTATTGCTAGGATTGCAGCAACAAAAAACATTATCATATATTGATACTTCGGATCAAATGGTTTTAGTAATGTTAAATATAACACTCCCGCTGCACTAACACCCAAGCACATTAAAATTAATAATAATTTATTAGGAAAATAATATTGATAAGTGCCGGCTCTATCCACCACAAAACCATTTTCCACTAATTTATCATGCACACCTTTAAAGTAAGTTAGATTAGTTTCTAATAAGCTCATTCCAGTTTTTGCTTCTTCAAAGCTTCGCATTAAATTAACCCTAATATTACGTTCCTGATCAGTATTTAACCAGCGCTCTAAAGCGTCATCAATACTCATTTTACGTTGCTCATCTTTGGGAATAACATAAACGCGAGCTGCTAAATAGTCAACTTTTTCCGCTAATTCTAACAAGCCATCTTGTTTTAAAAATTGTAATTGTTGCGGATGCTCAACCATTCCTAGCGTATAATTTGCTGCTTTGAACTTAAGTGCAGTCTCATTTAACAATTTAGGTTGTCCTAAAACTTCATCCCCGGAAAATATCACTGTCGAAATATTATGTCCGGCCATCTTGCCAAAAACATATTCAATATCATCGGCTTGAACCTTACTATAATTACTTGGTCTTGCCACAATATAAAATCCGGCATTTTCAACCTTGTTTAGCTCTTCCGTTGACAAGCCCAAATTCCATTTAATAGCCTTCTCATAATTTGCCTTAACCGCTAACACTTCTTTACCGTTAATGTTAAGACTATTTACTCGCTCTAAACTCAACCGTCTGATCAAATCAGCCTTTACTTCTTGTAAAGTGTTGTAATCTTTCCCGGTTACATAAATTTCTTCAACCTTGACTTGGCCTTGTTCAACTAGAGCTCGCCAACTATTATCACTCAAACTACCGGAATTATAACTTTGCAATAAGGCTGCTCCGGAAACAGTACTAACCTTACCGCTTTCATTTAGTTTTTTCAAACTGGTTTCATATACTGCCAACGAAGTTATTCCAGCTGTTTTAAGTTCTGTCAAAACCTTATCCAGTGGTACACCCTCTAATTGCGACAACTCCACCGCATCTTCATAATCAAGAACCATTTCCACAACACTATTGTTTTCTTCAACTATATGACGTTGCCAGCCTACTACCAATGCCGAAATTAAGCCTATGATAATAAAACCAATCAACCAGCGATTATATTTAAATCCACTCAAACTCTTCTCCACCTTATTTAAAATTGACTTTTAAGTAAGCCTCTATAAATAAATCAATCTCGCCATCCATAACCGCTTGTGTGTTACCGGTTTCGGCACTAGTACGATGATCTTTAACCATATTATAAGGGTGAAATACATATGACCGAATTTGACTTCCCCACTCAATAGCCTGATAATCACCGGCAATATCGGCTTTAGCTTCAGCTTTTCTTTGTCGTTCTAATTCAAAGAGCTTTGCCCGCAACAAGTGCATACATTTTTCTCTATTTTGGATTTGTGAACGTTCGCTTTGGCACTGTACAACCACGCCAGTCGGTAGATGAGTCATCCTAACTGCCGAGTCAGTCTTATTGATATGCTGTCCCCCAGCACCACTAGCCCGATAAGTATCAACTCTGACATCAACCATATTAATTTCAACTTCAACAGTATCATCAATCTCCGGCATAACATCAATCGCCGCAAAGGAAGTATGCCGTCTAGCATTAGAATCAAACGGCGATATTCTTACTAAGCGATGAACACCTTTTTCCGCTTTTAAATAGCCATAGGCATTTTTACCGGAAATTAATAATGTTGCGCTTTTCACGCCGGCATCATCTCCGGCTAAAAAGTCCAAGGTTTCAACTTTATAACCACGGCGCTCTGCATATCGCACATACATCCGCAATAACATTTGTACCCAATCTTGCGCTTCCGTACCACCGGCACCGGCATGTAGTGTCAAAATTGCGCTGTTAGCATCGTATTCTCCTGACAACATCAAGTCTAGCTCCAAGCTCTCAATTAGTTGAGTTAACTCTTTTAAATTATCACTAACTTCAGCATAGACACTTTCATCTTGATCTTCCATGCCCATTTGCCACAAAATATTCATGTCTTCATATTTATCATTAATCATACTATATTTGTTAACACTATCTTTAAAGCCGTTTAACTCCTGCATCACTACTTGGGCTTTGTCAGGCTCATCCCAAAAACCAGGTTCACTGATTTTATATTCTAGCTCCGCTATTTTTGCTTCTTGTGTAGCAATGTCAAAGAGAAGCCCTCATTTCATCTAGCTTTTGACGCATATTAGCAATTGGCACTCTCAAATCTTCTAAAAGCATAAATTCACTCCCTGCTATTTTCTAATTATTACCGCAAGGGGCTCTTAACCTTTTACGAAAATAAAAGATTAGAGCCCTTGTTTAAATTATTTATTTTCTGCCCCACAACATTTTTTAAATTTTTTACCAGAACCACATGGACACAAATCATTACGTCCAGTAGTTTCGCCATTTACAACCGGCTTTTTGCTATCTTCTTCAGCACTAATATCTGCATGTACTTCCTTCGCATCTTTTAAATGATCCTCCGGTTGAACCACAATATTAACTTGGAACACAGTTCTGGCAATTTCTTCTTGAATGTTGGCAATCATTCTCTCAAACATATCAAACGCTTCAATTTTATATTCAATTAATGGATCGCGTTGACCATAAGCTCGTAAAGTAATCCCTTCGCGCAACATGTCCATATGATCCAAATGCTCAATCCATTTATTGTCGACAACTTTCAGCATTACAACTTTTTCAAGTTCCCTCATACCGTCTGCACCGAACATTGCTTCTCTTAAATCATAAGCTTCTTTAGCTACACTATAAAGTTCGTCTTTAAGCTCATCACGACTGAACTTTTCGAGTTCTTCCGGCACTAACCGTCCTTTTGGTGCAAATAAATTAGTACAACTTTCTGCTAAACTATTCACATCCCAATCTTCCGGATACAGTTTTTCATTAGCATAAAGATCCATATATTGATCAATCATTTGATTAATCATACTCATAATATTTTCTTTTAAGCCCTCGCCCATTAAGATTTGACGGCGTTGACCATAAATAACTTCACGTTGCTGATTCATAACATCATCATATTGTAAAACATGTTTACGAATATCAAAGTTACGTCCTTCAACTTTCTTTTGTGCTTGTTCAATAGATCTGGTAATCAATTGATGTTCAATTGGTTCATTTTCATCCATCCCCAATTTATCCATAATGGAGGCAATATTATCAGAACCGAATAATCTCATTAAATCATCTTCTAATGATAAATAGAAGCGTGATGATCCATTATCACCTTGACGACCAGCCCGACCACGTAACTGATTATCAATTCGTCGACTTTCGTGACGTTCCGTACCAATAATATGTAAACCGCCCAGTTCCGCTACACCTTCACCTAATACTATGTCAGTACCGCGACCAGCCATATTAGTAGCAATAGTCACCGCACCTTTTTGTCCAGCACCGGAAATAATTTGTGCTTCCATCTCATGATATTTAGCATTTAGCACATTATGCTGAATGCCACTTTTTTTCAAAACAATACTTAACTCTTCCGATTGTGCAATAGAAGTTGTCCCTACTAACACCGGTTGACCTTTCGCATTGGCTTCTTTTATGGCCTCAATAACAGCTTTGTATTTAGCTTTCTTAGTTTTATAAATAACATCAGGAAAGTCAACCCTAGCAATTTCTTTGTTTGTTGGAATAACAATTACCGGCAACCCATAAATTTTTAAGAATTCATCTTCTTCGGTTTTCGCCGTACCAGTCATACCAGCTAATTTACCATACATTCTAAAATAATTTTGGAAGGTAATTGCCGCTAAAGTTTGGCTTTCACGCTCAACTTTAACCCCTTCTTTAGCTTCAATCGCTTGATGTAAACCGTCAGAATAACGGCGACCAAACATCAATCGACCAGTGAATTCATCAACAATAACAACTTCACCATCGCGAACCACATAATCTCTATCACGATGCATTAACGCCTTGGCTCTTAAGGCTTGGTTAAAATGATGTGACAATTCTATATTTTCATGGTCATAAAGATTAGTAACATTTAACGCTTTCTCAATTTTGGCAATACCAAACTCTGTTGGCAATACAGCTTTCGCCTTCTCATCAACGGTATAGTCTTCGCCTTCTTTTAATTGAATAATAGCTTTGGCAACAACGCCATATAATTCAGTAGATTTATCGCCAGGCCCCGAAATAATAAGTGGCGTTCTCGCTTCATCTACTAAAATACTGTCAACCTCATCGACAATCGCATAGTTCAATTCCCGTTGAACCATTTGATCAGCGTAAATAACCATATTGTCACGCAAATAGTCAAACCCAAATTCATTATTAGTACCATAAGTAATATCTGCACTATAAGCTTCTTTTCGCTCATTGAAGCTTAAGCCATGGACAATTAATCCTACCGATAACCCTAAGAAACGATAAAGTTTACCCATCCATTCACTATCACGTTTTGCCAAGTAATCATTAACAGTAATAATATGAACACCATTACCAGTTAACGCATTTAAATAAGTTGGCAACGTTGCTACTAAAGTTTTACCTTCACCGGTACGCATTTCAGCAATTTTTCCTTCATGCAAACAAATACCGCCCAATAATTGCACATCAAAATGACGCATCCCTAACACACGACGCGACGCCTCACGTACTACCGCAAACGCTTCTGGTAATATATCTTCTAAACTTTCGCCATTTTCAATTCGTTCTTTGAAGTAGGCAGTTTTTGCTACTAATGAAGCATCACTAAGTCCTTCTAAGCTAGGCTCTAGTTCATTGATTTTCTCCACATATTCCATCATTCTTTTTATTTCTTTTTCGTTATTATCGCCAAAAATTTTCTTTAAAAAACCAAACAAAAAGTCTCACTCCTCAAAATCGGAAATTTAGCCGATTGCATTATTATACCTATTTTAAAATCTTATCAAAAAACCACCCATAAGTCAAAAACAGTTTTGAGATTCTTGGTTAAAACATTTTTAACACAAAGCTCTCGAAGGTTACACAAAGAACACTAAGGGACATTCGGTCTTAGCGACCTTGATGCCAATGTCCTCTAGGGACTTTTCATAAAACCCTTTGTGAACTTCGTGACTTCTTTGTGTTCTTCGTGTTTAAAATCTTTTCCTCTCACAACCTATCCCACCATCGTTCAGCAATCGTTTAACCATAGTTACCCTATCGTTTTCAACTATTGTTCAAAAACCATTTCATAAGAAAAGACCTCGCTAGGCGAGGTCTTTGATTTTATTTACTTAAGATTCAGGATCGATCAAGCCATATTTACCATCTTTACGACGATATACTACATTGACCGCTTCTGTTTTAGCATCACGGAAAACAAAGAAATCATGATTGATTAAATTCATTTGCATAATAGCTTCTTGAATATCCATTGGTTTTACCGCGAAACGTTTTGTTTTCACAACTTGGAAATCTTCAACTTCCGGCGCTTCTTTTATTTCTTCAACAACAGCTTCTTTAAAGCTTACTTGACGGAACTTACGAGCTAATTTTGTTTTATGTTTTTCAATTTGTCTTTCTAATTTTTCAACAACTAAATCAATAGATGTATACATATCCATGGTGGATTCTTCACCACGTAACAAGATACCATTTATTGATACTGTAACTTCAACAATATGGCGACCTTTAGTCACTGCCAAAAGTACAGTAATTTCGCTAACAGCGTCAAAGTACTTACTTACCTTTCCAACTCTTTTTTCTACATAGTCTTTTAAAGCGGGTGTGATTTCAATGTTTTTTCCTCTAATAGTGAATGTTGTCATAACCTACATCCCCTTTCTGGTTCTATGTTATATATATTCTCCATTTATTCTGAAATTCCTACCAATATTTAGCCAATAAATATATTTTATAAAATATATTATTTTTTATAAAACAAACTAATTATTAATTTGAAATTTCATTTTCATTATACAATATTTCCCTTGTTTTTGAAAGAGCCTCCATATTAAGCCCAAATATTTTTTATTATTATAACAACAAAAAATACCCGGCTATAATAGCCGGGTATTTACGTTTTATTATTAAGCTGTTTTTGTAACGTTTGCAGCTTGAGGTCCACGAGCACCGTCAACGATTTCAAACTCAACGCCTTGTCCTTCAGCTAAAGTCTTAAAACCTTCATCTTGGATTGCTGAAAAATGTACGAATACATCTCCGCCATCTTCTCTTTCGATAAATCCATAACCTTTTTCTGCGCTAAACCATTTAACTTTACCTATCATTAGAAACTCCTCCTAGAAATAAACTGGTACGTTATTTACAACGACCATAGTTAAGATTATACTCTTCATAAATAAATTTGTCAACATTTTACTTTTTATCCGAAAACTAATCTCTACCATATAAGAACTTACTACTAAAACACTAAAACATCAGTATAATCAGGCTTAAAGTACATAAACAGTTTGCCTAATTTTTTATAACACCTTTGATAAAAATAATTTTGTTCGCTCTTCTTGAGCATTACTGAAAATCTCTGTCGGAGTTCCAACTTCCACAATTTTACCTTCATCCATAAAAATAACTCTATCGCCAACTTCTCTGGCAAAGCCCATCTCGTGAGTTACTACTACCATAGTCATGCCCTCTTTAGCCAAGGCATTCATTACTTCCAATACTTCATTAACCATTTCCGGATCAAGCGCAGAAGTAGGTTCATCAAACAACATCAATTTAGGTTTCATTGCCAAAGCTCGAGCAATCGCTACCCGTTGCTGTTGACCACCTGATAATTGTGCTGGATAAGCTTCTGCTTTATCAGCCAATCCAACTTTTTCTAATAACTTCAACGCTTCTTGCTTTGCTTGTTCCTTAGTTTCTTTACGAACCTTCATCGGTGCCAACATAATGTTTTCTAATACAGACATATGCCCAAATAAATTAAAGCGTTGAAACACCATCCCAACTTCTTCACGAACTTTATTAATGTTGGCATCACTATTCAGTGGAATATTATCAACAACCACTTCACCATCAGTTGGTTTTTCTAAGTAATTAATGCAGCGTAACAATGTACTTTTACCAGAGCCACTTGGCCCAATAATAACAACAACTTCTTTTTCCGCTACGGTTAAATCAATACCCTTTAGTACTGCTAATTTTCCAAAGTTTTTATGTAAATTATTAATTTTTATCATCTATTTTATACCTCCGCTCCAAATACGCTACAAAGCGGGAAATAACAAAGGTCATCGCTAAATAAATAACCGCTACACTCAGCCATATTTCCAAAGAACCATATGTTCTAGCAATAATCAATTGTCCTCGTCTGGTTAATTCCTCAAAGCCAATTACGGAAACCAATGAAGAATCTTTTAGCATCGCAATAAATTCATTACCCAACGGTGGTATTACTCTTTTAAAAGCTTGCGGGACTATAATATAATACATTGTTTGTCCCCATGTCATTCCCAAAGAACGTCCGGCTTCCATTTGCCCTTTATCAATCGACTCAATACCGGCCCGAAAAATCTCCGCAACATAAGCACCGCTATTAATACTACAAGCCGTAATAGCAGCAACCAACGGATCAACTCTAACTCCCGTTATCATTGGCAATGCAAAATAAATTATGAAAATCTGCACCAACAAAGGAGTTCCTCTAATAAAGTCAACATATAACGAAGCCAACATTTTAACTAGCCATAACTTACTCATTCTCGCAATGCTAGCTACTAACCCAATCAGTAAACCAAAGCCCACACTTAAAGCTGTGATTTTAATTGTAACTAAAGCGCCCTCTAATAATAGCGGAAAAGAATTTACCACTAAGGCAAAATTAAAATCCATTCAAACTCACCCTACCTATTTTTATTACTTGATTATTTTTATTACAAGAAATTAACGCTTTATCACAACCTACATCATAGTTTTCTTTTCCATTCCTAAAATAAGCCCTACTAAGCCCATTTTATTAACAATGTAATAATTATAACACAAGAGAATATTAGGAACAATAGTGAACCGGTTGTTAAACACTTGTGAAACAATAGCGAAACAGTGGAAATAACATTATTTCGTAATAATAATTTTGTTG
>JAGPMH010000017.1 GCA_018052945.1 Negativicutes bacterium
GTTGGCGTAGGTACGGCTGTATTTAGACAATATGAAGACCCTCGTCAAGTATGGGAAGGATCAAAACTTTCCTTACCAGAAGTAACTGTATTTGGTACTTCGGCTAATGACTTGATTCAAACTAAAAATAAAGCAACTCAAGTGCTAGCTGGTGATGGTGACGATTATGTTACTGTTGATAGCGTTGGAAGCTTAGTTTCCGGTGGCAATGGCAATGACTATTTATTTGGTGGTGCCGGTGATGATTATTTAGCTGGTGATGCTGGCAATGATTATTTAAGTGGTGGTGCTGGTAATGATATCTTATACGGCGGTGCTGGTAATGATGTCTTAGATGGCGGTGCTGGAGCTGATATTCTTTGTGGTGGTGCTGGCGATGATGTGTTAATTTGGTCAGCTGGTAATGATATTTTATGTGGTAATGAAGGCAACGATACTTTAGTTGTTAGAAATGGCGTTTCCGGACAATCATCAATGAAATGGGAACGTAATTTCACTAACTTTGGTAACGATGTAGTTGAAATTGAAGGTGCAATGGCTGCTGGCAGTAGCTTATTATTTAACTTTGCTGATGAAATTCGTTTTGCTGATATGCAATGGAAGCAAAATGGTAATGACATTGTTATGGTTGATAAATTGGGTACAGCTGAGGCGACAGTTACTTTTAAAGATGCATTTGCTAAATTTGGACAAAATCAAGGTAAAATGGAATTCCAATTTACCAATGGTCGTTTATACCTAGATGATGAACTTTATAGTGTGGAAGCTGGTAGTGGTACAATTACTGCTAGCGCTGATGCTAAACATAAAGGTAGCATCATGGTAGGTTCGGCTGGAGCTGATACATTAGTTTCTGGTAAAGGAAATGATGTAATGTTCGGCGGAGCAGGAGCTGATAAATTTGTCTTTGGGAATACTTTTGCTACAGACAAAATTATCGGTAGTGATAGAAGTGATGTAGTAGCATTTAGCAATGTTTTCAACAGTGCTGAATATACTGTGGCTAAATCTGGTAATGATTTAGTAATTTCTTATCAACAATCTGGCTTATCAACAGTAAGTTCTGTTACAGTTGCTGATTGGTATGCAACTGGTGAGCATGTAAATACATTCTCATTTAACAATGTAAATTACACAGTTGATAGCAATAACAAATTTGTAAAAAAATAATTAATCCCAAACAGTAAAAAGGGTGAGCAAAATTTAAATTTTGCTCACCCTTTTGCTATATAAAAAAAGCTGTGACATGATATCACAGCTTTTTGACTATTAATAAATTATTTTGAATCTGCTCTTAATGATTCAATACATTTAAAAGATAAGCTCAATATTATAGCAACAACAGTTGATAAGGCCATTCCTTTTAAAGTAACACTACCTAAAGTAACATGAGCATTACTAACACCTAAAATTAAAATTACAGAGGTTAAAATTAGGTTACTTGGTTTATTATAATCTACTTTTGACTCAACTAACATTCTAATCCCGGAAGCTGCAATAACTCCAAACAGCAACAATGATACACCACCCATAACGGGAACTGGAATGCTTTGAATAGCAGCTGCTAATTTACCAACAAATGATAGAACAATAGCGATTACTGCAGCACCGCCAATGACCCAAACACTATATACTTTGGTAATTGCCATTACCCCAATGTTTTCACCATAAGTTGTATTAGGTGTAGAACCAAAAAAACCGGAAAGCATTGTTGATAATCCATTACCAAGCAGTGAACGATGGAGTCCCGGATCTTGCGTAAGGTCTTTACCGACAATATTACCGGTAACAATTAAATGACCAATATGTTCGACGATAACCACTAATGCTGCCGGTAGTATTATTAAAATTGCCCCTAAATTAAATTCAGGAGTATAAAGAGTCGGCATTTCAAGCCAAGGAGCTTTGGAGATTGCTGATAAATCAACTATGCCCATAAAGAAAGATAAAATATAACCGCTAATAACACCGATTAAAATTGGAATAATTGCTAAAAATCCGCGAAAAGCCACTGTTCCAAAAACTGTAACTAACAAAGTGAAGATTGAAACGGTTATTATTGTTGGGTCAATTACTTCTGCGGTCAATCCTGCCATTCCCGCTGCTGTTGGTGCTAATTCCAGTCCGATAACGGCAACGATTGCGCCAATGGCAGCCGGTGGAAAGACAATATCAAGCCATTTTGTACCAATTGCTTTAATACTTAAAGCTACCAAAGAGAAAATTGCACCGACCACAATAAAGCCTCCCAGAGCAGCTTCATAGCCGTATTGTGGAAGTACTAAAAATACCGGTGATAAGAATGCAAAACTTGAACCTAAATAAGCTGGAATTTTACCTTTGCAAATAAACAGATAAATTAAAGTTCCAATGCCGTTAAATAATAAAATTGTTGCTGGATTTACTTTAAACAAAATAGGAACTAAAACAGTAGCGCCAAACATGGCAAATAAGTGCTGAAAGCTTAGGGGCAGTGTTTGAAGAAAAGATAATTTTTCTTCTACTTGGATAACACGATTACTCATTCCGATAGATCTCCTTCTCATAATCTTTAAAAATTACTCATTACAATTTAACATAAAACGATAACAGTGTCTATAAAATAACATTATATTAGGAAGAAAAATTCCTAAATATTTTTTTTGCTAAAAAATTTTAATGGCAGGAAAAATACAAGATATGGCGTAATATTAAAAAGTGTTGCACTATATATAGTGAAAATAGGACTAGCTTTTTTTGCTAAAAGTGATATAGTAAATATTAGCTCAAATGATAGGAGAGAAAAATATGCGTTGTCCTTTTTGTAATATCGGCGATAGTAAAGTTATTGATTCACGTTCGGCTGAAGATGGCAATACTATTAGAAGAAGAAGAGAATGCTCTTCTTGTAATAAGCGATTTACAACTTATGAAGTTGTGGAACAATTACCATTAATGGTCATTAAAAAAGATGGACGAAGAGTTCCATTTGAACGTGAAAAACTCTTATCAGGCATTGTTAAGGCTTGTGAAAAAAGACCGGTTTCAATTGGTAGTATTAATATGTTGGCTACTAATATTGAAAAGGACTTAAAAAATACGATGGATCGAGAAATTCCTAGTCAAGATATTGGCGAAACTGTAATGAAGTATTTAAAAGATTTTGATCAGGTTGCATATGTCAGATTTGCTTCAGTCTATCGGCAGTTTACTGATGTTGGCAATTTTATGAAAGAGCTTGAAACTTTAATGAAGTCAAATAATTTAAAAGGAGATGGTTAGATGTTTACAAAAATAATTAAGAGAGATGGTCGGGAAGAGTCTTTTGATGAACGCAATATAACGGATGCTATTTTTAAAGCAGCACAAGCGGTGGGCGGTGCTGATCGAGAAATAGCGATGGAACTAACATTAGATGTATTAAAGGAATTGAAAAAGAAATATGCCGGCGAAGTTTTTTCGGTAGAAGACGTGCAAGATGTTGTGGAAAAAGTTTTAATTGAAACCGGTCATGCTAAAACGGCGAAAGCTTATATTTTATATCGTGCTCAAAGAACTAGAATGCGTGATGCGCAATCAGAATTAATGGATGCAGTAGCGGATATTTTAGTTGAAACTAGCAAAGAAAATGCTAATGTTTCTAATTCTCCTTCAGCTAAAATGTTACAAATAGCCAGTGCTGCCAGCAAAGCATATTATTTAAATAGATTAATTCCTGAAAAATTTTCTAACGCACATACCAGTGGAGACATTCATATTCACGACTTAGATTTTTATGGAAAAACATTAACTTGTGTTCATATCCCGCTGGGGAAATTACTGAACAGTGGTTTTGATAATGGACATGGTTATATTCGTATGCCTAAAAGACCGGCATCAGCTACAGCATTAGCCGCAATTATTTTACAAAGTTCGCAAAATGATATGCACGGTGGTCAATCATTTGCGTTCTTTGATAAGGATATGGCACCGTTTATGGCCAATGCGACTGATGAAGAAATATATCAAGCAATGGAAGCTTTAATTTATAATTTAAATAGTATGCATAGTAGAGCTGGTGCACAGGTGCCTTTTTCTAGCTTAAATATTGGTACTGATACATCGGATTTAGGACGAAAAGTAATTAAAAATATTTTGTTAGCTTATGAAAAAGGTCTTGGTAATGGTGAAAATCCAATTTTCCCTAATATTATTTTTAGAGTTAAAGAGAATATTAATCTTAATCCGGGAGATCCGAATTATGACTTGTTTAAATTAGCAATCAGAGTTGCTGCGCAAAGATTAAATCCAACCTTTAGTTTTATGGATTCTTCGTTTAATAGACCATATGGTGATCAAGTTGGTTATATGGGATGTCGTACTAGAGTTATGGCTAATATTTGTGGTCCGGAAGTTAGTGATGGTAGAGGAAATCTCAGCTTTACTACTATTAACTTACCACGCTTAGCAATAAAAGCTGAACGTGACTTAATGAAATTTTACCAAAGCTTATCTGATTTAATGGACATGACTAGTGAACAGCTATATCATCGTTATCAGGTTCAGGCGAACTTAAAAGTTAGGGATATGCCGTTTTTAATGGGACAAGGGCTATATCTTGACTCTGATAAGTTAGAGCAATATGATTCCATTGAAAGTGTTATAAAACACGGAACATTATCAGTTGGTTTCATTGGGTTGGCGGAAACTTTAGTTGCTTTGACCGGTAATCATCATGGCAGTAGTGCTGATGCCCAAAGTTTAGGGGAAGAAATTGTTGCATTTATGCGTAATAAAATGGATAAAGCAATGGAAAAATATGGATTAAACTACTCCTTGTTGGCAACCCCAGCCGAAGGCTTATCAGGACGGTTTGTAAAAATGGATCGTCGTATTTTTGGGGAGATTGCAGGAGTTACTGATAAAGAGTATTATACTAACTCCTTCCATGTTCCAGTAAGTTTTAATATAAGTGCACAAGATAAAATTAAAATTGAAGGGGTTTATCACAAATATACTAATGCCGGACATATTAGTTATGTTGAGTTTGATGCTCCGCCAGTTAATAATTTAAGTGCGGTTGAAGATTTAATCAGATATATGAAGGAATGCGATTTTGGATATGCCGGTATAAATTTCCCAATTGATTTTTGTGAAAGCTGTGGTTATATCGGAGTTATTGACACTGACTCTTGTCCAGGCTGTAAAAAAGCTCAAGTACGTAGAGTGAAAAAAGCTTAAGTAAGGTGGTTGCGTTGTTAAGAATATCAGGAATAATTAAAGATAGTATTGTTGATGGTCCGGGGTTACGGTTTGTTGTTTTTACGCAAGGTTGTAACCATAACTGCTTAGGCTGTCACAATCCACAAACTCATGATTTAAAGGGTGGTTATGAAATTAGTGTAAGTGAATTGGCAGAAATTATGGCAGAACAAAGACTGATAAGGGGTGTTACCTTATCTGGTGGTGAGCCATTTTTACAGGCCGAAGCGCTAATACCTTTTGCAACTATCGTTAAGAAAAATAGTTTAAATTTAATAGCTTATACGGGTTATTACTTTGAAGATTTGCTAAAGTTAAGTGCTGAAAACACTAACATTATGGAATTGTTAAAATATATTGATGTCTTAATTGATGGCCCGTTTGTTTTACAGCAGAAAGATTTAAGCATTCCTTTTAGAGGATCAAAAAATCAAAGACTTGTTGATGTTAAAAGGTCGCTAGAGACTGGTAATGTGGTGACTTTAGCACAAATATAAAAATAACTTGTGCAGTTAGTATATTTATAGTAGTTTATAAATAGGTTTAGCTAACTGATAGTTATCATTAGTTCTATAACAGTGGCTCACTCCGGTGAGCTACTTTCTATTTTGTAAAGTGGAGTGATTATATTGTCATGGTTCTTACAAACTAAGATGAAAGATTTATTAGCAGCAGAAGCTTGTAATGGTGTAATAAAAACCGGCGCAAAGGAAAGTTTTGCGCTAATGTACCCTAATAATTATAATGTTGGAATGTCTAACTTAGGCTTTCAAATAATATATAATGTAATTAATAATCGAAAAGATACTATTTGCGAAAGATTTTTCTTGCCGGAAAAAAAGGATATTGCCGAGCACAAAAAAACTAAAACCCCGCTCTTATCATTAGAAAACCAAAGAGCGCTATATGATTTTGCAATGATCGGCATTGCCATAAGTTTCGAAATGGATTATTTTAATATATTAACGTGTTTAGAGCTAGGGAAAATACCGTTGCTAACTAAAGACCGAACTAAGTTTGATCCGATTGTTATTGCTGGGGGTCCTTGTGCTACGTTTAATCCCGAACCATTAGCTGATTTTATTGATGTTTTTATAATTGGTGAAGGTGAAGAAGTTGTAAATAATATTTTAGATAAATATTATGAAGGTAAAGCACAAAAGTTAACTAGAACTGAAATATTACATAATATCGCCTTTATTAAAGGTGCTTATGTTCCATGTTTTTATAAATTCACAATAAATGAAAGTAATATAATCGAGAAAATTGAGAATGATAACGCGCCGGAAAAAATCGAAAAACAATGGGTTAAAAACTTGGATGATTATCTTGGCCATTCAGTGATAACAACTGCTAACACTGAATTTAAAGATATGTTTTTAGTTGAGGTTTCAAGAGGGTGTGGCCGTCATTGTCGGTTTTGTATGGCGGGGTATGCCTTTAGAAAACCTCGTCAACGAAGTCTCGAAAATTTATGTAAAATAATAAATGAAAATAATTTACAAGGGAAAAAAGTTGGACTAATGGGAGCGGCTGTTTCGGACTATGAACATATTAATGAATTATGTGAAAGTATTTTTCAAAAAGATTTAAAAATGTCAGTGGCGTCGCTTAGAGCGGATTCGTTAACTTGTGAAATGGTCATGGCGTTAGCCCAAAGTGGTTTAAAAACAATAACACTAGCTCCAGAAGCTGGCAGTGAACGATTAAGGAAAGTTATCAATAAAGGTATAACATTAGAAGACTTACAACAAGGGGTAATCTTAGCAAAAAAAGCCGGTATTAATAATATTAGATTATATATTATGGTGGGGTTACCATTTGAAGAAATAAGTGATATCGAAGAAATTATCACAATGGCAAAAAATGTTAGAGGATATATGGATGCAGTTGGTAGTAGAGGTAAATTGACTTTAAGTGTTAATCCCTTTATTCCTAAACCGCAAACCCCTTTTCAGTGGTTGCCAATGGAAAATTTAAAAAGTATTACAAAAAAAATAGATTATTTACAAAAAGAAATAAAGAAAATTATTGGCGTGGAAATTATCGCCGAATCACCTAAAGAAGCTTATATTCAAGCTGTTTTGGCACGAGCTAATAGAAATATTGGGAAATGCATTTTAAAAACACATCAACTAGGTAGTGTGAAGAATTTTAAAAATGTGCTAAAAGATGCTGGTTTAACAGAAGAAAAAATTTTGTATCGTGAATTTACTGAAACTGAAATACTACCTTGGCATAATATTGATATTGGGGTTACTGTTGATTATTTTAAACAAGAGCTAACCAAAGCGAAAGAGGGACTTCAAACTATTGCTTGTTTTGACGGTTGTAAAAGATGTGGAGTCTGTAAATAAGAGGGATAATATGAAATTTTATTTAGAAAAAAATGAAAAATGTTGGAATGGCAAATTCTCGCATTTCCCTAAGAATGAGATAATTCATGCTATTTCTAGTAGATTTAATGGCTATAGTATTGGTGAGTTTAGTGGGTTGAATTTAGCAATGCATAATGGTGATAACAATAAAATTGTAGCGAAAAATAGAATGTTATTTACCCAAAGTTTAGGTCTTGAGGTAAAAGACATTGTTACGGCGCAACAAACACATAGTAATAATGTGGTAATCGTTACGGCAAAGATGAGCGGACTTGGTGCTGTTGATTATGCTTCGGCTCTTGCTGATACTGATGCTTTAATAACAAATGTTAAGAATCTACCATTAATGATGTTTTTTGCTGACTGCGTGCCGGTATTATTTTATGATCCTAAGAATAAGGTTGTTGCAATTAGTCATGCTGGTTGGAAGGGAACAGTTTCTAAAATAGCTCAGAAAACAGCAATGATGATGAGAGAAAATTTTGGTACAAATTTTAATGAACTATTAGTTGGAATTGGCCCATCAATTGGTAGCTGTTGTTATCAAGTTGGAGTTGATGTAACAACTAAAGTTAGGGCAAACTTTAGTTTAGCATCAGAGCTTTTAACCGAAAAAAATGATGCTGTTTTTTTAGATTTATGGCAAGCTAATAAATTGCAACTATTAGAGATTGGTTTAAAGGAATCTAATATTGTAAGCAGTAGTGTTTGTACCAATTGTAATTCAGAGTTATTTTATTCATATCGTGCCGATAACGGAAAAACAGGACGAATTGCCGCCATAATTTCATTGAAATAGTGAAAAATATCCTACAATAGTCTCAAAAATAAGGTTTTTTTTTGATATAATGCTGGAGTGAAAGGAAATTAAGGCTTATGAGCGAATAATCATAAGATGGGGGCGTTTAACGTGATAGTGGAAAATTTAGCAATTGTTCAAGAAAAAGTTCAACAAGCCTTAAATAATAGGTTAAATGAAAAGTTTGATCAAACGGTAAAGCTAATAGCAGTAACTAAAAATAATGATATTTATGCTATGAGAGAAGCGATTGATGCTGGGATTAAGGTTGTTGGTGAAAATAGAATACAAGAAGCTTTAGATAAAAAAAAGGAACTTAATAGAACAGTGGAGTGGCACCTAATTGGTCATTTACAAACTAATAAGGTAAAGCAAGCTGTGTTAAATTTTGATTTAATTCACTCGGTAGACAGTGAGCGCCTTGCTGTTGAGATTAATAAAGTTGCAAATAGTCTTAATAAAGTTCAAGAAATCTTAGTGCAGGTTAATGTTGTTAATGAAATAAGTAAGTTTGGGCTTAATATAGAACAGGTAAACTCTTTTATTAAGACCATTAGTCAGCATGAAAATTTAAAAGTTGTCGGTTTAATGTTGATTGCACCTTACTATGAAAATCCGGAAGAAGCCAGACCTATCTTTCGCAAACTATATGAACAATTTATGGAAATAAAAAATCAACAAATTCTAAATGTTGAGATGAAATGGCTTTCCATGGGTATGACTAATGATTATCAAGTTGCAATTGAAGAAGGTGCTAATATTATAAGAGTTGGCACCGGAATTTTTGGCCAACGCAAAGATGTATAGGAGGAAAATATATGGGTTTTATGGATAAAATATGGGGAGCATTAGGCTTAATTGAGCATGATGTTAAAGAAGATATGCCGAAAACTAGTGATAGTGCTGATTTGAAAATGAAGAAGAATAATAATATCGTTAGTCTACCTAGTACTCAGCAAAATGCTAATAATCTTGGATCAGCAGTAGCACCAACTAATAATAAGCCGATAAAAGTAATGGTAGTAGAGCCGTTTACTTTTGATGATGCACAACATATTGCGGATCACTTAAAGAATCGTAAGCCAGTTGTTGTTAATTTAGAAAGTACAGAACCGGAAGTTGCAAAAAGAATGATTGATTTTATTAGTGGGACTACGTATGCTTTGGGTGGAACTATTCAAAAAGTAGGCAATAATATTTTTTTATGTGCACCGGTTAATGTTGATGTTGATTATGAACTTCCTCAAGATGAAGATATTGATAAAATAATTGCACCATGGAAGAATAAGTAGGAGGATTTATTTTGGAAAATTATAATATTGGTTTTGTTGGAGGCGGAGCTATGGCAGAGGCTCTGCTTAGTGGTATTTTACAAAAAAAATTGGTGAAATGCAGTAGTATTTTTGTTAGTGAAATAGTAGCTGAGCGTCGACAATATTTAAGCGATAAATATAATATTAATGTTTATGAGACTGCACAAGACCTTGTTGCAAAAGTTAATATATTATTTTTAACGGTGAAACCTCAAGTCGTAGCTAATGTCTTGTCAGAGTTACAACCTATAGTTAAAAAAGATACTTTAATTGTTTCAGTGGTAGCTGGGTTGAAAATTGACAAAATAGAAGCAGCTTTTAAAGGAAATGCTGTTGTTAGGGTAATGCCCAATACTCCAGTTGCTGTAGGGGAGGGTATGACTGCGTTAGCCTTAGGAACTAATGCACAAGCTACAGATGGTGAAATTGCACAAAAAATATTTAATGCTGTTGGTAAAACGGTGCTATTAGGAGAAAGTTCAATGGATGCTGTTACAGGTCTTTCTGGCAGTGGACCGGGTTATGCTTTCGTTATTATTGATGCATTAGCCGATGCTGGAGTTAAAGTTGGTTTAACGAGGAAAGATGCAATAACTTTAGCGGCGCAAACATTATTAGGATCGGCTAAAATGGTTTTAGAAACGGGTGAACATCCAGCTAAACTACGTGATATGGTCACATCGCCAGCCGGTACTACTATTGCGGGCATTCATGTATTAGAGCAAGCCGGTTTAAGAGCCGCTCTAATTGATGCGGTGGAAGTTGCGACACTTCGTTCAAAGAATATGGGAGAAAAATAATGTCTGTTCGTGAAAAAATTACAAGGTATTATTCAGGCACCGATGGTGCTGAAGTTGCTGCTAAATTAATGGATGCAGCTGAGTTGGTTAATAAAAATAGAAAATACAAAGTTAGTGATTTTCTAGATCCGTATGGCCTTAGTGTTGCCGAAACAATAATTGCACATTTTCCTAATCTAAAGTTTACTGCAGAAGGTGGATATTTTGGTGCAGAAAGACAACGTGGGGCAATTGTTCATGAAGACTTTTTAGGTGAGATTGAATATGGTTTAACTGTGGTAGCTGTGACTTGGAATGACAAATATCATAATTTGGCGCATCGTGATGTTTTAGGATCAGTCTTGGGCTTGGGAATTAGCCGAGATGTTGTTGGTGATATTTTAATGCGCAACGACCATTGCAAAATAATATTAACCAAAGAAATTTTCCCATTTGTATTACAAAATTTAACCCAAATCAGTAATGCTGGTGTAAGTGTAGCAGAAGCTGAGCTTTCGCAAATTGAACCAAAGGAAGAGCGGTGCAAAGAAATTAAAACAACAATTGCTTCTTTAAGACTGGATGCAGTTGCGGCGGCTGGCTTTGGAGTATCACGCAGTAAAATAAGCAATGATATTGAGGCTGATAAAGTTAAAGTTAATTGGCAACCGGCCAAAAGTTCATCGCAAGTTATTAAAGAAAGTGACATTGTTTCAATGCGTGGTCGTGGACGCATTGAAATTGAAGAGATTAGAGGACAAACTAAAAAGGGTCGAATTAGCATAGTTTTAAAAAGATTTATTTAGGAGGTAAGTTATGCTTACACCACTTGATATACATAATAAAGAATTTAAAAGAGGGTTTAGAGGTTATAACGAGGAAGAGGTTGATGAATTTTTAGACCGCGTTATAAAAGATTACGAGCAATTGTATCGTGAAAATATTGATTTAAAGGAAAATATTGAGCGACTTAATACTAAGGTAGATCATTTTAAACATTTAGAAAATACATTGCACAATACGCTAGTAGTTGCGCAAGAAACAGCAGAAGGAGTCAGGGCTGCTGCGAAAAAAGAAGCGGAGTTAATTGTGAAAGAAGCGCAAGCGACAGCGCAAAAAATGATTTATGATGCCGAAGAAAAAGTGAAAGAAACCGCTACTGATTGTGATAAAATTAAAAAGCAAGAGCAAGCTATTCGTGCACAAATAAAAAATTTATTATTGACACAATTAGAATTATTAAAAAGCTCAGAAGAACAACCAGCTTATCAAGATAAAATAATTGACTAAAAGTTAATTAGCAAGTATAATAACAAAAGTGTAATATTGATAGAAAAAGCTATGATGGAGATAGTAGTCAAAATTTTATTTCCCAGCGAATCGGGGATGGTGTGAGCCTGACGGAATATTTTTGATGAAAATCACTCCGGAGTTGTGGACTGAAATTAGTAGGTCTAACCGTCTAACGAGCGTTAAAGCGTCTTAAAGTGACTTTATAGTTATTAGGGTGGTACCGCGAGAACAGCCTCTCGTCCCTTTGGGATGGAGAGGTTTTTATTATTTTGGAGGTGTTTCATTTGGATTATAGTAAAACGTTAAATTTACCAGAAACTGAATTCCCAATGAGAGGTAATTTGCCGGAGCGTGAGCCGAAATTATTGGAATATTGGAATGAACATAATATTTATGCAAAAAGAGGAGAGAAAGCAAAAGGAAAAGAAAAATTCATTTTGCATGACGGTCCTCCGTATGCCAATGGTCGTATTCATATGGGTACTGCTTTAAATAAAGTGTTAAAAGATATTGTTATTAAATACAAGTCTTTAGCAGGGTTTGATACACCATATGTTCCGGGTTGGGATACTCATGGTTTACCAATAGAACATGCTGCTATTAAAATTTTAGGATTAAATCGTCATGAACTTGATCCATTGCAATTACGTCAAGAGTGTAAAGATTATGCTTTGAAATGTCTTGATATGCAAAGAGAAGATTTTAAAAGATTAGGTGTTTGTGCTGATTGGGCGAACCCTTATATAACTTTATTGCCAGAATATGAAGCGAAACAAATTGAGGTTTTTGGCAATATGGCTAAGAATGGTCATATCTATAAAGGTTTAAAAACAGTATATTGGTGTACTTCTTGTGAAACTGCTTTAGCAGAAGCTGAAGTTGAATATGCTGAGAAAAAATCACATGCAATTTATGTTAAATTTCCGTTAGTTGATGCAAAGAATAATTTACCGGCCGGTGTTGACCAGGATAAGGTTTTTGCTATAATTTGGACGACAACACCATGGACATTGCCAGCTAATGTGGCAATTGCTGTGGGTCCGGAATTGGAGTATTCTTGGGTTAAAATTGGTGAGGAAGTTTATTTCTTTGCAACAGGTTTATTAGAGCAAGTTGTTAAGGATGCTAAAATTGAAAGTTATGAAGTTATTGGCACGGCGATGGGGAGTGACTTAGTTGGAATGGTCTTTAGTCATCCTTTATTAGAGCGCCAATCGCCAATTGTAAAAGCGGATTATGTAACACTAGAACAAGGTACTGGTTGTGTTCATACTGCCCCGGGGCATGGTCAAGATGACTTTGAAACTGGACTGAAAAATAAATTGCCAATTATTTGTCCGGTGGATGGTGCCGGTAAATTTACAGCGGAAGCTGGTAAATATGAAGGTTTAGCGGTTGAAGATGCTAATGTTCCGATTATTAAAGATTTAGCAGCTAGTGGCAAATTATTTGCTAAAGGGTCTATTCGTCATCAATATGCCCATTGTTGGCGTTGTAAAAGTCCAATTATCTATCGAGCAACAGAACAATGGTTTGCTTCAGTAGATGGTTTTAGAAAAGAAGCGCTAGCAGCTATTGAAAATGTTAAATGGATTCCTAGTTGGGGTCGTGACCGAATTCATAATATGGTTGTAGACCGACATGATTGGTGTATTTCGCGTCAGCGAGTATGGGGATTACCGATTCCGATTTTCTATTGCAAAAAATGTAATCAACATATTATTAATGATGATACAATAACTGCTGTAAAAGAATTATTTAGAAAAGAAGGTTCCAATTCATGGTGGTCGAAAACTGCTGAAGAAATATTGCCTAAGGGAACTTCTTGCCCGCATTGTAGTCACGAAGAATTCCGTAAAGAAACAGATATCATGGATGTTTGGTTTGATAGTGGCTCCAGCCATGCCTCGGTATTAGAGCAACGAGAAGAGTTACAATATCCAGCGGATTTATATTTAGAAGGTAGTGACCAACATCGTGGTTGGTTCCAATCATCACTATTAACTTCAGTTGCGACTAAAGGTGTCGCACCATATAAAGCTGTTTTAACACATGGTTTTGTGGTTGATGGTGAAGGTAAAAAAATGTCTAAGTCCGTAGGAAATGTTGTTTATCCACAAGATGTTATTGATCAATATGGTGCTGATATTTTAAGATTATGGGTTGCTTCAGCTGATTATCAAGCTGATATTAGAATATCCAAAGACATTTTAAAACAAATGTCAGAAGTTTATCGTAAAATCAGAAATACTTTCCGCTATTTGCTTGGAAACTTAAATGATTTTAATCCAAATAATGATAAAGTTGCTTATGCTGAATTAACTGATTTAGATAAGTGGGCATTATTAAGATTAGAACAAGTCAGAGCACATGTAACGAAAGCTTATGAAAATTATGAATTCCATGTGATTTATCATACTATTCATAATTTCTGCACTATTGATTTAAGTTCAATTTATCTTGATATTTTAAAAGATAGATTATATGCTTCTTTACCTAATGATAAAAAGCGTAAAGCTGCACAAACTGCAATGTACGAAATTTTACATACCTTAGTTAAATTGGTAGCGCCGGTATTAACTTTTACGGCAGAAGAAGTTTGGCAAAACATGGCTAAAGAGGAAGTTGCTACAGATAGTGTGCAATTAGCTGAATGGCCAGTGGCAAAAACTGAATACTTACAACCTGAGGTTGAAGAAAAATGGGCTGGTATTTTAGAAATTAGAAGTGAGTTAACAAAAGCTTTAGAGATTGCTCGACGTAATAAGGTTATTGGCCATCCGTTAGATGCTTGCGTCGAAATTTATGCTAAAGACGATTTGTTGAATAAACTTCAAGGGTTAGTAAATGAATTGCCGGAAATATTAATTGTGTCGCAAGTTAAAGTTATTGAAGGTAATGATGATAATTTTGCTCAAGCAAGTTATCAAAGTGCCGAAATGTCATTAGCGGTCAACGTAGTGCTAGCAACCGGACAAAAATGTGAGCGTTGCTGGATTTATAGTGATTCTGTTGGTGCTGAGGCTGAACATAGTACTTTGTGTAAGCGTTGTGCTGATGTTGTTAAGGAAATGTAAAAAAACGGGGGATTAACCCCGTTTTTTTATTTACTAGTAAATGTTTTTTTTGGTATTATATTAATATGTAATTTATTAAAGAAATGGAGAGCAAAGTGCCGGTCTTAATTTTGATTATAATAAATATTTTCTTAGATCAAGCTGTTAAATATTATGTTCATGCCAATATGACGGTTGGTCAATCAATTCCGATAATAAAAGATATTTTTCATATAACTTATGTTTTAAATCCAGGGGCGGCCTTTGGAATTTTAGAACATAAGCGAAGTTTTTTTGTGATAATTGTTTTTCTGATGTTGGCGATAAGTTATTATGCTTATAGAAAAATTAACCATATGGACAATTTTTTAAAATTAGGAATGGGCTTATTGATTGGTGGAGCAATCGGCAATTTAATTGATCGTCTAAAAACCGGATATGTGATAGATTTTATTGATTTTAGAGTATGGCCGGTATTTAATATCGCAGATATTTCAATTGTAGTTGGTGTTGGGATAATTATTTATTTCATGGTCTTTTTTCCGGAAAAACAAATTGATGAAAACAAGGATGAATGTAATGAGTGAAGTGATATATGTAGCTGAAGATAATGTTGGACAGAGAATAGATGTATTTTTAGTTAATAAATTAGTGGATGCTTCAAGAGCTAATATTCAAAAAAATATTGTAGAAGGCTTTATTTTAGTTAATAATAAAAACGTAAAAGCTAATTATAAGTTGCGCTTAGGTGATGTTGTTGAAATAAGGACTCAAGAGGTAAAAGAAGCTAAAATTGAAGCCGAAGAGATTGCCCTTGATATATTATTTGAAGACAAAGATATTATTGTTATTAATAAAGCTCGGGGGATGGTTGTTCATCCGGCAGTGGGAAATTATAGTGGTACACTGGTGAATGCTTTATTAGCACATTGCAAGGATTTATCAGGGATTAATGGTGAAATTAGACCGGGAATTGTTCATCGCTTAGATAAGGAAACTACCGGTGCGATGGTTGCCGCTAAAAATGATAAGGCTCATTTAAGTTTAGCCCAACAAATAAAGGACAAGACAGCACAACGCAAGTATGTAGCAATTGTCCATGGTAATATTAAAGAAGATTTTGGTATTATTAATGGGGCGATTGGACGGCATAAAACCGATCGTAAAAAAATGGCTGTTGTTAAGGAAAATGGAAAAGAAGCTACAACAAATTTTACTGTTTTAGAACGATTTGGCGAATATACCTTTGTGGAGTGTAAACTTTTAACAGGAAGGACACATCAAATTAGAGTTCATTTGACTCATATTGGACATCCGATTGTTGGTGACAATAAATACGGTGTAAGGAAATCACCGTTTAAAATTGATGGTCAGGCTTTGCACTCAGCAAGTTTAGCGCTAACACATCCTACTACAGCAGAAAATATGTTTTTTGAAGCTCCAATGCCTGATGATATGTTAAAAATACTAGAAAAACTAAAAATATTGTATAAGCGATAATATAGTTGGGGAGAGTGTAAAATGCCTAATTTTATTGAAAAAGCTGTTATCATGGATAGTCAAGCGGTTAAAAGGGCGTTAACGAGAATATCACATGAAATAATTGAAAAAAATAAAGGCGTTAAAGAAGTTGTTTTAGTTGGGATAAGAACTAGGGGCGTACCATTGGCTGAACGAATAGCTAATGAGATTAATAAAATTGAAGGATTTAAGGTTCCGGTCGGAACTCTTGATATCACTTTGTATCGTGATGATTTATCAACATTAAGTTATCAACCGATAGTATGCGAAACAGAAATACCGGTTGATATAACAAATAAAATAATAATTTTAGTAGATGATGTTTTATATACCGGTAGAACAGTAAGGTCAGCGTTAGATGCTATTATTGACATGGGCCGGCCAAGAGCGATTCAACTTGCTGTCTTAGTAGACCGAGGTCACCGCGAGTTACCAATCCGTGCTGATTATGTGGGGAAAAATGTCCCTACCTCCAGTAAAGAAGAAGTTAATGTACAGTTGTTTGATATTGATACCGTTGATCAAGTTATTATAAAAGAAAAAATTGAATAAATATTTAAAAAAGCAGGGATAATAAAATTAATGGAGAATAACTAAATAACAAAGGATTGCGTTTTATATGGAGGGAGCTAAATGGCAGTGGGCTTAATTGATAAAATAACTAATGTTTTTATGACAGAAGATGATGAGTATAAAGAATATATTGAGGAAGTTAAACCAAAAGCACCAGAACGGGATTTGTATAAACCGGTATTAACATTGCACAAAAATAATTTTGATTTAAAAGTTGCAGTGTTTTATCCTAAAAATTTTGATCAGGCCAGTATTATTGCCAATAAGCTTAAAGCTAAGCAAGCTGTTATGATTAACTATGATCTTGTAGATGATAGAACACAACAACGAATTAATGATTTTATTAATGGTGTTTGTTATGTCTTAAATGGGGCAGTTCAAGTTATTTCAGATAAAATAGTGCTATATGTTCCTGAACATACTGAAATTGGTAAAGAATTGTATGCTTATTCCATTCCGACATATGTAAAAAACGGATGATTTAATATTAATAAAGCAAGCTGAATTTATCAGCTTGCTTTTTATTTTATGGCTAAAGCTATGGTAAAATGTTATAATAATTATGTATAATTTCAATTATTTCTGTTGTGGAAAGGTATATTTATTGATGAACAACGTGTACGATGGGGTACGGTTATTTTTTAAAAATAATACATTTAAAAAAGATTTTTTAAATCAGCATTTAATAGATGATTTTTTGAGGAAAAAAGCTTGGGAAGGTAAAATTGAGCAAGAACTAGCAGCATATTGGTTTATTATTGAAATGTTTATGAAATATATCAAAGAAAATGATATTAAAAGCCTCAATGAATTAGTAAAAGATGATTATTTGAAGTTATTTCTGTGGATTCCTGTAGCCAATCCCAAATTAGACTATGAAATTACCTTTACTACAGTCAATAAATTATTAAAAAACCTTATTGATTTCCATAAATTTTTAAAAAGTAAAAAAAGTATATTTTCGTTAGATGAAATTTATTCGGCACAAGATGTATTGTTTCGTGACAAAGGTCTTAAAAGTATTAAAGATGAAATTTTATCAGAAGAAAATACTGATTCTTCTTATGATGAGTTAGGGTTTCCAGATGAATTGGCATATAAAGTTAATGTTTTAATAGAAAGTTTAATAAATAATATAGGATCGTATTATCAAAGTAATAAATTTAACCGTGACTTTAATAGAGCAATTAATATATATACTGGCCCAATAAATGATTTGGGCGATGAAGATGATGAAGAATTTTGGCTCGGATTTTGGGATTATTTTTTATTTGACTATCATTTAATAAGGACCAATGAAACTCCATTAATGCATTTTGCTGCAAAAAATTATTATGATATTGATAAGTTGCAACAAAAGATTATGAGAGATTTATTAAAAGCTAAATTTACTGTATTTTATATTACGAAAATTTTAAATGATAATTTAGTGGAGTGTATTGATTTATTTACTGATGAAACCTTTAAAATGCCAATGCCGGAATTTGGTATTAATGAATATAAAAATTTATTATTTTATGGTCATATCAATTACAGCGGTTTTGTGATGCTAAATTATATTAGTAGTATTAAAGTAAGTCCAATTTTACGCAAGCGGATAAAAGAAGAAGTGCTAAAAGTAGCAAATCTTTATTTTAAACAAGAACCTACGGCGACCTTGAGCCATTTTTTTGTAAAACACTCGGTAGTTGTTAGGCATATAGTATATATTTTATTAACATTAGCTAAAGTTAATGTTGTTTCACTAGTTGATAATAATACGATGGAAACCATAGATAAAAAAATTCAACCAAATCTTAATGTCACTAAGTTAATTGAAAAAACAGCGACTAAGCTAGCAGTGTCGCAGAATGATCTTGAATTGATGAGAAAAATTTGGTATGACTTTTCACAACGTTATAATGGTAATATTAATGAACCTAACTTTTGGGCAGTGGCCGTAATCTATATTTTCTTTAAAATTAATGATATTGTTGATATTGAATTTGAGAACATTTTCAACCAGTATAAATATGCTCAAATTTATGATAATATTGACGTTATAATGAAAGAACTAAATTTGCAAAAATTTGACTTGCGCTATTTATCAGAAGAAGGCTATGTCTTATTTTTATATCTACTCTAGGGGGGATTTTTATGCGCTGTACTAACTGCAATAATGAAATTGATATTGAAACTAATGAATGTAGATACTGTGGAGAAAATACAGTAAGAATATTGACGCCAGAAGAAAAAAATGGTTATGATGGACTAACGATTGATAGTAATGCACAAGAAGATGGTTTTACTGAAAAACAAAGCAGTAATAGTTATAATAGAGTGTATGTACGATCAATTAATCCTGGTGGGAATTTTTTAACAAAGGCGGTATTTGTTTTATTGGGGATTATTATTAGTGGGTTTTTGTTTTTTGTAGCATTACCAATTACTTTAATAATAATAGCGATTGCGGTTTTTACTTGGATTGTTCTAGGATATTTAAGAAAATAATTAAATTTAAATCCCCTTCTTAAAGCAATAATGCTAAGAAGGGGATTATTTGTTGATAAAAATTAGTTTATTATTTTTCTAACAGTTGCTGTTTTAACTTTAAATATCTGGTAGAATAATACACCGGTAATTGCGATTCGCGATGATCAAAACCATAAGAGCGTCGACTAACTGCTAAAATTGGTGGAGCTTGAATTCTTTTTGCTACTGCAATACCGGAAAATTGATTCCACCATTTTTCTAAGTCTTCAATAAATTCAAGAGTGGTTGGAAATAATTTGGCTACCAAACCTTCAGCACAACCGATATTTTGTTCTAAAGTTCCTTCTACATACCAATTTAAAAGATCTTCTGGCGAAGCTTTGGTCCATGTTTCAATAAAGGCTTTAAATAAATAATCGTGATAATGATATTTTATAGGATCACCTTTACCCTCGTCGATAGATTGGTTCTTAGACAACTCAGCACTTGGCACTATCGTAAAGGTTGACAAGGGGATAACATTATGTTGGAAAACTTCATTATTAAGGTATTTGCCGAGGTCATAGACTTGGTGCTTCCATAAATCTCCCAAAACAGATATTACTCCAGCGTGATCACCATATAAAGTCGAATAGCCTACTGTTAATTCGCTTTTATTAGCATTGCAAGTGAAACCACCACCAAAACAAGCTGCTAATCCTGCTAAAATTCTTGCGGACCGATCACGAGCTTGGATGTTTTCTTTAGCAAAAGAATTAACCGTAAAAGTACTATGTCTTTTAGAGGTAAAATTCACAACGGAAGTGCTATTTATTTGATTAATGGTATAATCAACAACTTTTTGAATCGGCATAATGGTGTAGAGACATTTTAGATTTTGGGCTAAAGATAGTGCAATGTTTTTAGTAGTATTGGAATTATAAATACTAGGCATATTTACTAATAGAACATTTTCAGGACCAAGAACTTTGGTATAAAGAGCACTGGCGACAGCAGAATCAATGCCACCGGAAACACCGATGACGATTTTTTTCATGTTGATAGAGTCAAGAAATTGCTTTAGACCATAACTTAGTGCGTGATAAATATCGGCAGTATCATTAGGCTGCGAAATATAAACAGGATTACTATTTAAATGTTTATTACTTATGTTTAAGTCTACGAATTTAAGTTCAGCATTGTAACTAGGAGTATAGCCGATAATTTCTCCTTGAGAATTATAAACAGTACTAGAACCATCAAAAGTATAAATTGTTTTACCATTGTTTTGAATACCAACGTTGTTAACATAGATAATAGGTGTTTCAAAAGTTTTTGCTTGTTTAGCAAAAACTTTATTGCGTTTAGTGTTTTTCCCTAGGGTGAAGGGTGAACTGGAGATGTTGATAAAAAAGTCTACTCCAAATCTTGAATGCATAATTTGTGCAGGATTAATACTATAATCATCAGCCCAGCCATCTTCACAAATAAGACAACCTAGTTTAAAGTTTCTTTTTGGTAATTTTAGAGTAACTGGCTGAATTAATTTATTAATATCAATATCTAAGTCGCAAGCTAAATTTTTAAAACTATAAAAGTATCTATCATCGTCAAATTCACGATAATTTGGTTGTAGTGTTTTAATTTTATAGGGGTATAGCGAATTAGGCGAATTAATTAATGCACCATTATGAGCAATAAAGCAAGCGTTATACTTTCTAACGCGCCCATCATTATTTTTTTTATGCCAGTCGATGGCGACATTACCAAAAATAATACAAATTTGTTCAGAAGCAGCAATAATTTTTTGCCCGAAATATTCACAATCTTTTAGAAAAGATGTTTGTTCCCATAGATCGCCTAATAAATAACCTGGGATGGACATTTCAGGAAAAATTATTATGTCAGCACTCTTAGCTTTTGCAGTGGCAATTGCTTCTAGCATTGTTTTAGTGTTTATATCAGGTCGACCTGGTTTAACTTCAATTTGACCAATGGCGATTTTCAACAAAGTAGGACACCTCAGCAATCTATTAATATCAATTAATATTGTACAACAAAACAAATGATAAAACGATATAAAATGGTAATATATTTAAGTTTTCTTTATTAATAACTATATCTTTTTTTATCGCTATGATATAATGAATTTTATGTAATAATAGAATTATATTAGCATTAATGCTATTTAAATCTTTTAAGAAGGGAAATATTGCTATGAAATATATTAGTACAAGAGGATTAAAACAATCTTTAACTTCAGCCGAGGCCATTATTGCTGGTATTGCGAATGATGGTGGACTATTTGTTCCGACTGAAATTCCCCAAATTGATGCTGATTTTATCGATAGCTTAATTAATTTATCTTATCAAGATAGAGCAAAAAAAATATTGGAAAAATTTTTGGTAGATTACAGCGAAATGGAGTTAACTAATTGTGTTAACAACGCTTATGGCTTTAATAAATTTGATGATTCAAAAGTTGCACCGGTAGTCAGTGCTGGTGATAATCATATTTTGGAATTATGGCATGGTCCAACTAGTGCCTTTAAAGATATGGCCTTACAATTATTGCCACAATTAATGGCAACGGCATTGAAAAAAACTGGAGAAAAAAGCCAGATCGTTATTTTAGTAGCGACCTCAGGTGATACCGGAAAAGCGGCCTTAGAAGGTTTTAAAGATGTAGAGCAAATTAAAATATTAGTTTTTTACCCTGATAATGGTGTTAGTCAAATCCAACGTTTACAAATGATAACGCAAGAAGGCTCTAATGTTAAAGTGATAGCGGTTGATGGTAATTTTGATGATGCTCAAACCGGTGTTAAGAAAATTTTTAATAATGAAGATTTTAATGCAAATTTAAAAAATAATAATATTCAATTATCATCAGCAAATTCTATTAACTGGGGTAGACTTGTTCCTCAAATAGTGTATTATTTTAGTGCTTATGCTGATTTATTACAAAGTGGCAAAATATCGGTTGGGACTAAAGTTAATTTTGTCGTTCCGACAGGAAACTTTGGTAATATTTTGGCTGGTTACTATGCTAAGTTAATGGGGCTACCAATTCATAAATTAATTTGTGCTTCGAATGCTAATAATGTGTTAACAGATTTTTTGAATACCGGTATTTATGACCGCAATAGACCTTTTTATAAAACTTCATCACCATCAATGGATATCTTAATATCAAGTAATTTAGAAAGATTATTATATGCGTTGACCAACGCTGATGATAGTAAAATAAATAAATGGATGAAAGAGCTTAATGATGAAGGTCAGTACAAAGTTGATGCTGAAGTTTTAACTAGCATTAAAGAAAATTTCTGGTCTGATTTTGCTGATGATGTCAATACTGCTGAAACAATAAAAACAGTATTTGAAGAAAAAGGCTATACCTTAGATCCTCACACAGCGGTAGCGTGGTATGTTGCTGATAAATATAAGAAAACCACAAAGGATGAGTTGCCACTAGTGATTGTTTCAACCGCTAGCCCTTATAAATTTAATGAAAATGTTCTTGGGGCATTAGATAGTGACATTGCTGCTACCTTGACAGATGAGTTTGCGGTATTGGATAAATTGGCGGAAATTACCAAGGTTAAAGTTCCGGAGGGCTTAGCAAGTTTAAGAACAGCAAAAGTTATTCATACTGATAAATGCCAAAAAGAAGAAATGGCAAAATTTATTACTAAAATTTAATAACGTCAGCAAAAAACTCTAACAGTAATCTTAACTGTTAGAGTTTTTTTATTGACGTTATTTTTTCAATTGCATTTTTAATATCAAGGGGTAGTTGTGTCGTTATTGTTTTTTTCTCACCGGTATCGATATCAAGGAAAGAGATTGAATAGGCATGCAGTGCTTGGCGATTAATTAGTGAAGATTTGGTGTGATACATACTATCGCCAATAATCGGGCAATTTAAATGTTTCAAATGTACCCGTATTTGGTGGGTGCGACCGGTTTCTAAATCAAGCGCTACCAAGCTATACTTATTATCAAAGGTTTGTAAGACTTGATAATTAGTAATTGCTTGTTCCCCCTTAGCGCTGACTATTCGTCGATTTGGCGAAGTAGGATCTTTTGCAATGCTTTGATTAATTATACCAAAGTTTTGAGGGGGAACCCCTGAGGTTAAGGCCCAATATTTTCGCTGTAAGATTTTTTCTTGCAATTGTTTAGTATAAAGATTTTGGCTGTGGTCGTTTTTAGCAAAAATAATACAGCCAGAAGTATTGCGATCTAAGCGATGTAGTGGTCTTATTTTAATGGTCTCTTTTGACTCCTTAAAATAATTTGCTAAGAAGTTTGCTAAGGTATTTTCAGTGGTGTGTATGGTGGGGTGTACTAACTGAAAAGGTGGTTTATCTAATACGATGATATTATTATCTTCATACAAAATAGAAATGATACCAGGTTGAGGAAGGACGCCGTAATCTTGATCTTGAATTATTTTGATGTTGATATTATCATTTGTTTGCAATACTCTTTTTAAAAAAGCAGGCTTATTATTAATGAAAATCCCTTTAGTTCTGGTTAATTTTTGTAACTTTCGCCCGGAAATTTTCAGAATAGTTTTAAGGTATTGCTCTAAGGTTAAACCTTGATGTTCAAAGGAAACTTTGTAATTAGTAAATTTTTTTATATTCATATAAATCCTTCTTAAAAATTATAAAGAAATAACCAGTATAACTGATTATTTCTTTATAATTTACTTTATTTTACCTAAAACTAAATCCAAAGCGTTTAACATTTCATTAATATTATCTTCGGTAATAATAAGTGGTGGTTGAAAAGCTAAGACATTTCGTTCAGTGCCATTTTTGCCAATTATAAAGCCTAAATTTTTCATCTCTTCTAGGATGAAATCGGTTTCAGCACTGGCAGGAGTTTTATCAGCATGGATTAATTCGGCGCCTCGCATTAAGCCTAAGCCTCTAATGTCACCGATGATTTGATGTTTATCTTGTAAGGTTTTTAATCCATTAAATAACTGTTGACCGCGTTCTGTCGCTTTACTTATTAAATTTTCACTATCAATATAATCTAAAGTTGCTAGAGCGGCAGTGGAAGAAACCGGGTTTCCGCCTAAGGTTGACGCTCCTGGTTTAATATAAGAATCAGCTATTTGTGCCGTAGCAATGAAAGCAGATATTGGAGTACCATTACCTAAGGCCTTGGCTACGGTCATAATATCAGGAACTATATTAAAATTTTCAATGGCAAACATTTTGCCGGTACGACCAAAGCCGGTTTGTACTTCATCAACAACCAACAATATATTATATTTATCAAGAATTTCTTTTAAGCGTTGAAAATATCCTGGCGGTGGTGTTATGATGCCGGCGTTACCTTGAATTGGTTCAGCGAAAAACGCGGCAACTTTACCGGAAGTATTTGTTTTTATAATATCTTCAACAGCATTAGCACAAGCTAAATCACATTCTGGATAGGTTTTGCCTAAAGGACAGCGATAACAATATGGGTTTGGTGCAAAGCTGATGCCACCGACTGGGTTAGGGTCAGTACGCCACATCCCAATACCAGTCATACTCATTGTTAATTTTGTGCGACCGTGAAGACCGTTTCTTAAACAAATAAACTCGCTAGAACCGGTGTAAATTGTTGCTAATAAAGCAGCTCCTTCGTTAGCTTCTGTACCGGTGGAACAGAAAAAAGCTTTTTGTAATTGTCCGGGCGCTATTTTAGATAATCTTTCCGCTAGGTTAACAAAATTTTCGGTTAGATAAATATTACAGACATGTTGCAAAGTTTTAACTTGCTCACAAATTTTATCAGTAATTACGGGATTACAATGACCACAATTAATAACTGATACTCCAGCGAAGCAATCAAGATATTTTTTATTATTACTATCATATAGATATTGCATTTCACCTTTTACTATTTGCATAGGATCTTGGTAGAAATGATTTAAACAAGGCATGATATATTGTGCCTTCTTATTGATGATTTCTGGGGCGCCAATATAATTCATAACAACAAACACTTCCTTTTAGTTTTATTAACGTGAAATGCGATAACGGAAAGAACCAATTCCTAATTTTCGCGGACTGGAATTCTCTAAAGTAGCGATAAGTTCATCGTTACAAAGGTGCTCAGGATTTTGGATGCTTTGTTTAAGCTCTGAGACGTAAGTTTTAGTTAAAAGGGCAATTAGGGCAGGGGAGTAATGCTGACCTTCGATTCGATATGTTTGAGCCCCTAATAACTTAGGCATAATTTTCAATAAACACAAATCTTTAGCAAAAAGAATATGATTTCTATTATATTGATCAATTTTAATAGGATGTTTTTCGCTAGCACTGTCGAGCAAGGCGAAGTTATGTTTGCATTGCTGATTTTCTTCTAAATGATTTGAACCTAAAATTAAAGTTGGTAAAGAGTGGTCTAAAATCATTGCTTCTAATGAGCCGTGGATAATAAACTCTAAAGGGATAGTAGCATTTTTTAGCATTGCAATATATTGATTGTAAGTTGCTTCAATCGAAATTGTAGAACGGGTAGCGCCATTGGCTTTTAATAATCTAGCACTTAAGTGATTGAAAATATTAAAAGAATAATCAGTGATAATCGGCAAGTCGGTTAATCTATGTGCAAGATTTAAAACTCCGATATTGCTCACTAATAAGCCATCGGGTTTTAATTTGTTAAGGCTATGAAATAGTTGTGTTAATTCGCCTAATTCGCGATAACCGGTAATGCGTGGGGTGTTCACTATTAATTTAGCATTATAGTGATGAGCTGTTGTGATTGCAGTTTTAATATCGTTTAACTTCCAAGGATTTTCTGGCAAAAAAGCTTCGCCACCAATATAAATTGTGCCGGCACCATTTTGACAAGCTGCCTCTAACGAAGGTAAGTCTCTTACTTTAACTGCGATTTCAGGATTGTAAGCAGTAGTTATTGCGAAAGGATTTGCTTCCTTGGCAGGAAGGAGAGTGCTAACGCTAGCTTCTTTAACCGCTTGGCTAAAAAAACGAGGTTCTCTTTTGCCGGTAAAGCCGATAGCGTTAGCGTCAGGTTTACCTAAAGCAAAGCATGTTGAAAAATCGCGAGAACGATTTTCATATAATTCGTGCCAACCTTCTTCATCAGTCCTATAACCAGTAGGATCGTTGATATAAGCATCAATTGCCTGACGATAAATTCTAACGATTTTTTCAACAAACGCTGCTGTTCTCATACGACCTTCAATTTTAAAAGAGTGTACACCAGCTTGGATTAACTCAGGGATGTTACGGTACATACACATATCTTTTAGCGCTAGCTTAAAGTCTCCAGGGCCATTTTCATCTAGTACTTCGTTAGTATCTTCGTCAATTAATGTAAACGGCCACCGGCAAGGTTTTAAACAGCGCCCACGATTGGAACTTTGACCAAAAAGTACTCCGGAATGAAAACATTGTCCGCTATGTGAAATACACATATCACCGTGCATGAAATACTCAATTTCAATACCGGTATGATCTTTTAGGGTCGACATTTGATCTAAAGTCATTTCACGACCAACTACGACTCTGGTTATACCATACTCTTTTAATTTATTAATAGCTTCTTCATTATGAGTATTCATCATTACAGAAGAGTGTAATGGTACAGAAAAATTAATTTCTTTAGCCAGTTCTAAGATAGCTAGATCCTGAACAATTAAAGCATCGGGCTTGATTTGGTCAAGAAATTTCAAATAGTCGCGCATAGCATCAATTTCTTGTTCGCTAATTAAATTATTAACAGTGATATAGACTAAAACATTTCTTTCATGCGCATATTTTATGGCTTTTACTAATAATTCATCATCAAAATTTGTATCTGTACGATGCATTCTCATATTAAAGCGTTTACCACCAAGATAAACCGCATCAGCACCGGCGGTAATAGCAGCCTCTAGTACTTCCCAAGTGCCAACAGGAGCTAATAATTCAACGGACTTTCTGGATAATAACATAAACTTCATCTCCTTGATTACAAAACAACTTATTCGAAAATTTCTGTAGCAGACGTTAATACTGCTGAAGGAATTTCAATCTCTAAATTTTCAGCCACAAAGGCGTTTAATAAAATATCAGCTTCTGTTGTTATTCCAACCGGAATGTCAGAAGGATTTTTTTTGTCAATTAAAATTGACTTTGCTTGATCAGCACAAGCAAGACCTAGTTTAAAGTGATTTGATACTAACGCTCCTAGTGCACCAGCAGAAACATTCGGCGCATGAGAAGCAATAATTGGAATGTTTTGAGCATCGGTATAATAGACAATACTAGCGAAATTTTCTTCCATTATTTTACCGATTGTTAAAAATAGGGCATCAAAACTTGGTGAAAGTTTTTCTTCTAATAATGAAATATCCTCGGCGGAGGTTAAAGCAATTTCTTGAATTGCTAAAGTAGTATTGTTTTTCAGGATGTTGTTTTTTTCGATAACTGAATTATCATCAGCATTATGATATAATAATGCAATTTTTTTGGCGTTAGGTAAAATGTTTTTGATAAACGCTAATTTGTCCGGGGCTGCGACCATTCCCGACATTCCTGTAGCTTTGCCATTTGGTTTATTCATAGACTCAACTAAATTAACACTAACCGGGTCAAAGACTGGGGTGAATAAAACCGGTATGTTTTCCGTTAATGCAACCGCTGCTTTAGCAGCAGGGGTTGAACAAGCAAAGATTAAATCGACTTTTTTAGTAGCCAAAATATCAGCAAGTTTTGGTAATTCAGCAATATTACCATCAGCATTTAAATAGTGATAAGTAACATCTACATTTAAGTTTCTAAGACCTTCTTTAAAACCTTTTACAGCATCATCAAGATGTTGTGTTAATTGTAATATTCCAATATTAAACAAGATTTACACCTCTTTAAAATATTATTAAACTTATTAAATTCAACCAATTTAAGATTATTTCCTGCTAAATGATAAATTTGTTTTAATCATTATAATGAATTATAATGAAAATATCTATTAAATTTTGAAAAAGGGTTAATTTTTATGATAGAAAACAATAAAAATGAAGGAAATTTTGTCCATCTTCATGTACATACTGAATATAGTTTGTTAGATGGTGCCAGCAGAATTGATACTTTAGTACAAAAAGCTAAGCAACTAAATATGCCGGCTATTGCTATCACGGATCATGGTTCGATGTATGGTGTGATTGATTTTTATAAAAGTGCTAAAAAACATGGTATAAAGCCCATAATCGGCTGTGAAGTATATATTGCACCTAAATCAAGACATGAGAAAAGCGCGATTGAAGGTGAGTCCTCATATCATTTAGTTTTATTAGCGGAAAATCAAATTGGTTATCAGAACTTAATTGCATTAGTATCAAAGGCTTATAGCGAAGGTTTTTATTATAAGCCTAGAATTGATAAAGAATTATTAAAAGAATATAATGAGGGACTTATTTGTTTAAGTGCCTGCATTGCTGGGGAAATTCCTCAATTATTATTAAAAGGAAATAAAGAGAAAGCAGAAGTTGTTGTTCAAGAATATCTTGATATTTTTGGTAAAGATAACTTTTTTATTGAGATACAAGATCATGGGTTGCCTGAACAAAAATCAACTAATCCTATTTTAATTGAGCTTGCTAATAAATATCAAATTGGCTTAGTTGCCACTAATGATTTACATTATATTAATAAAGATGATAGTGAGTTTCATGATGTTTTACTATGTATTCAAACTGGTAAGACGGTTGAAGATGAATATCGCATGAGATTTCCTAACAATCAGTTTTACTTAAAATCAACCGAAGAAATGAAGCTATTATTCGGGAAATATCAAGAAGCTTTAAGTAATACCGTTAAAATTGCTCAGCGCTGTAATGTGGACTTTGTTTTTGGACATTTACATTTACCAGAGTTTCCAATGCCAGCTGACAAAACTGACAATGAATATTTACGACAGTTATGTCAAGAACGTATTTTAAAAAGATTTAAAACTGATAATGATGAAATTAGAGACAGGTTAGATTTTGAGCTGCAGGTAATTGCTAAAATGGGTTATGCCAGTTATTTTTTAATTGTTTGGGATTTTATCAATTATGCAAAAGAAAATAATATTGCGGTAGGACCGGGGCGGGGTTCAGCAGCAGGTAGTATTGTTGCTTTTCTCTTAGGAATCACCAATATTGACCCTTTGAAATATGGGTTGCTGTTTGAACGTTTTTTAAATCCAGAGCGGGTGACGATGCCCGATATTGATATTGACTTTTGCTATGTTAAGCGAGCAAAAGTTATTGAATATGTTGCTAACCGTTATGGCGCAGATCATGTAGCTCAAATAATAACCTTTGGTACGATGGCAGCAAAAGCAGCAATCAGAGATGTTGGTAGAGCGCTTAACCTACCTTACAGTGAAGTTGATAAAGTTGCTAAAATGATTTCTAACGAACTTGGAATAACCATTGATAAAGCTTTAAATAATAATCAAGAGCTGAAAGAACTTTATGACAGTGATGAAAATGTAAAGAAATTGGTTGATTTAGCTAAGCAGGTTGAAGGATTGCCACGGCATGCCTCAACTCATGCTGCCGGCGTTGTTATTGCCAAAAATCCATTAAATACTTATGTGCCATTACAAAACAATGCTAATGATGGTTTTCCGATTACTCAATATGATAAAGATCGTGTTGAAGAATTGGGTTTATTAAAAATGGACTTATTAGGGTTAAGAACCTTAACGGTAATAAGTGATGCCTTAGAGCTGATAAAACAAAATAAAGGGATTAGTATTGATATTGATGAAATTGATTTAAATGATGCTAAAACCGGTGAAATGTTGGCTACAGGTGATACGGCCGGAGTTTTCCAAATGGAATCAACAGGCATGACTGCTTTAGTTAAAGAGTTAAAACCAGAATGTTTTGCTGATTTAATTCCGTTAGTAGCCTTATATCGACCGGGACCACTTGGCAGTGGAATGGTAGCTGATTTTATTGATGGTCGTCATCAACGGAAAGAGGTTTCATACTTACACCCGTTGCTGGAGGAGATTTTAAAAGATACTTTTGGGGTAATTTTATATCAAGAACAAGTAATGCAGATTGCCTCTGTTTTAGGTGGTTTTTCCTTAGGGCAAGCTGATTTATTGCGTCGGGCAATGGGGAAAAAGAAACATGATGTGTTGGAAGCGCAAAAAGAAACATTCTTAGATGGGGCAAAACAAAATGGTCTAGATAAAAAACTAGCCGAAGAAATTTTTGAATTGATGGCTCATTTTGCTGATTATGGTTTTAATAAATCACATAGTGCTGCTTATGCTTTAGTCGCTTATCAAACTGCATATTTAAAAGCTCATTACCCCCAAGAATTTATGGCGGCGATGTTATCGAGTGTTATGGGGACTAATGATAAAATTGGCTTTTATATTGAACGTTGTAAACACATGGGAATTGCGGTATTACCACCGGATGTAAATGCTAGCCTAGCATCATTTAGTGTTGATAATTTATCGATTAGATTTGGATTGGCAGCAGTGAAAAATGTTGGAGAAAATGCGATTGTCAATTTAATAAAAGCTCGAACAGATAAGGGACCATTTACTTCTCTGGTTGACTTTTGTACTAAAGTTGATATGAGATTGGTTAATAAAAGAGTTATTGAAAGTTTGATAAAATGTGGTGCCTTTGATTCATTTGGCAATAAGCGCTCGCAATTATTTATTATCTTGGAAAAAGCAGTAGAAGTTGCAGCGCAAAAGCAAAAGGATGAATTAACTGGACAACTAGGCTTATTTGGTGAAGTTGAAATGCAACAGGCCGATGATATTGCTTTACCTAATATTCCGGAATGGCCGAAAGATCAAATTTTGGCCTTAGAAAAAGAAATTACCGGATTTTATATTACCGGACATCCTTTAGATCAATATCGCGAAAAATTAAATAAATACAGTAATATAAACCAACTTAATAATGAGAACTATGATGGGAAAACTGTAAAAATTGCCGGTTTAATCACTAGTCTAAAAAGATTAACTACTAAAAAAGGCGATAATATGTGTTTTTTAGAGGTTGAAGATTTTACCGATAAAATTGAAGTTGTTGTATTCCCTAAAATATTTTATCAATCAACAAACTTATTGGCAGTGGATGTGCCGGTGATTATTAGTGGTAAAGTAAATTCCAATGATGAAACTGCCAAAATTTTAGCAGATAGAATTTTGGCGATTGATGATGAAGTGAAAGATGTAAAAATCACTATTTTACCTGAGTTGGAAACCCCTGAATGCCTAGATGCCGTAAAAAATATTATGTTACAAAATAAAGGGGAAAACATTGTATATCTTTATTTTGTTAGCAGTAAAAAGATAATAAAAACGGAAAAAAGATTTTGGGTTGATTTATCAGAAAAATTTAAACGAGATATTACTAAAATACTAGGAGAAAACAGCATTCAAATAAAATAAGAATTGCTATAATCGCATTAATTTGTAATAATATATATTGTATTTATGTTATTATTTATAAAATTTTGCTTATAAGCAGGAATACATGCTTAGTTAGAGAAAGCAATACTTAGAGAAAGATTTATCAGGAGGAACCTGTTATGTGGACAGTTATATATATAGCATCTAACAAAAAACAAGCTGAATTTTTAAAAAATTTATTATGCTCCGAAGGTGTACTGGCGAATACCAGAGCGGTAGGAAATGCAGCATCATCTGATGGGATGTTTGAAATTCTTGTCTTGGAGTCAGAAGTCGATGAGGCGCATGCTATAATTTGTCAACATGCGGTTAATTAAACAGTAATATAAAGGGGGATTTATTAATGAAAAGAACTAAAATAATTTGTACACTAGGGCCTGGTACCGATAAACCAGGAATACTTGAAAAAATGTTAGAAGCGGGCATGAATGTTGGTAGATGTAATTTTTCGCATGGTACCCACGAAGCCCAATTGGAAAGAATGAATATGTTGTTAGATGCTGCTAAAAGAGTTAATAAAACAGTAGCATTGTTATTAGATACAAAAGGTCCGGAAATGCGCCTTGGAAAATTTAAAGATGGAAAAGTTCGCTTAACTGAAGGCGAACAATTTATAATAACAACAAAAGAACTTGAAGGCACAAAAGAAATCGCAATGGTTAATCATAAACTGTTAGCGCAAGAAGTTGTACCGGGTAATAAAATTCTTTTATCTGACGGCTTAATAAGCTTAAATGTTGAAAGAGTTGAGGGCGATGATATTATTACCACTGTTTTAAATAGTGGTGATATCAGCACCGGTAAACGGGTAGCGGTACCAGGAGTGGCAGTTAATTTACCGTTTCTATCGGAACAAGATAAAAATGATATTGTTTTTGGAATTAAAAATAATATGGACTTCATTGCTGCGTCTTTTGTGCAAAGAGCGGCTGATATTTTAGCAATTAGAGAGTTGTTAAATCAACATAACTATAATATGGATATTATTGCTAAGATTGAAAATGAAGAAGGCGTTAAAAATATTGATGAAATTTTAGAAGTTGCTGATGGTATTATGGTTGCTCGTGGCGACTTAGGAGTTGAAATACCAACTCAAGAAGTGCCGGTTGTACAAAAAATGATCATTGAAAAGTGCAATAAAATTGGTAAACCTGTTATTACTGCAACACAAATGTTAGAGTCAATGGTTACTAATCCGCGTCCAACTAGAGCGGAAGCTAGTGATGTTGCTAATGCCATTATGGATGGAACGGATGCTATTATGCTAAGTGGTGAAACTGCATCTGGTGAATATCCGGTAGAATCAGTGCAAATGATGGCAACTATTGCTGAAAGAATGGAACAAGAATTAAAATATACTGAAATATTAAAAGCAAAAGGCTTAGAAATTGGTAATAATGTTACTGATGCAATTAGCCATGCTACAGTTCAAGTTGCTCACGAGACTAAATCAAAAGCAATTTTAACTGCTAGTGAAACTGGTTTTGCTGCAAGAATGATTTCTAAATATCGTCCATCTAAACCGATTATTGCTGTTACACCAAGTGAAAAAGTGATGAGAAAAATGCAACTTTATTGGGGTGTTCAAGGAATTTTAGGCGAAAGCTTTGAAAATAGCGATAATATGGCTAAAAAAGTAGCAGAAACTGCACTAAAATCAGGCCTTGTTCAAAAAGGTGATATGGTTATTATTACTGCCGGTGTTCCGGTAGGAAAAGCTGGATCCACTAATATGTTGAGAATTAACATATTAGGAGAAGATATTGCACAATAATTTAGTGGAGGAAGTATTTTGTTATTTATAAAAAAATGTTTGCTTAAATTTTATAAAGTTACTTTTAATTTTATGCTATGGCAAATGAAAAAAGAGATAACTGCTTCTAAAATTAATTATGCTAAGACAGATAGGGTAATGAGAAAGTTATATTTTCTCATTACCCTATCTGTACAAATTGCAGATGAAAAAAAATCCTATTTAGTGATTGATTTATTAAAATTAGCTTTTGGCGAAAAATATATCCGTCCAGAAGAACCGCTACATTTGTTTTCGTTGTGCAATGAGTTAATAAAAGCAAGGAAACCTGTTATATTAAGCTATTTATTAGATGCGTATAAGCCTTTGGTGCGAAATATTGAAACTAATCAAATTATTGAAATCATCAATAATCTAAATACTCTTTCGAGCTTACTTAACAAAGATAAACAAAAAAATTATTTTGTCAGTAAAATAATAACTTTGTTAATAGGAAACATTGATTATTTTTGCAAAATTGAGCCATTGCAAATTGCTGTGGCTAAATTAGTACAAAATATTGGGATTATTGCCATTAAAGAAAATGATTTTGCTTTATTTTGTGAAATTTCAGTTTGTTTAACTAAAATTCGCAGTTATTTATTTAAAGCTAACTTGAGTTTTGAATTATCAGAAATATTAAATATATGGTTTTATTATATTACGAAGAAAAATAATGTGGAATTTATCATTTCTTATAAAACTATGTTATTGGAAAATATTAAAGAAGATGATTTTTCAGCAGAATGTGCTTTAAGAATAATTACTAAAATAAAAGACAGTATGTTGTTTATAGAACGTGATTTAGATAATAAATTTACTGTAATGTCATTTCTTATTTATGAATTTCTAGCAAAGAGAGCACTGACATTTAATGCAGCACAGACGGTCAATGAAACTATCAGATTAACAAAATTTATTATTGAAAAATATGGATTAGAACAAGCTTTTGAGATAGTAATATTATTTAAATTATTGCAATTATTATTTAGTAAAAGTACCATAAATGAAAAAATAAGTTTAAAAGTAGTATTGTTACTGGAATTTATTAAAGTTAGTCAAAATTTAACAACTAAAGAAAATGTGATTGAACAGATTCATTTATTGCTAAATTGTGAAGAATTCACTGATTATAACAATATAATAACGTTGTTAAGAGAAAAGTGGTTAGAATTAAAATAAGGTAAAGAGCAACTGCTCTTTACCTTATTTTTGTTGTACCGTTTAACAATAGCCCTAATATTGGTATTTTATAATATATTTTACTGAATAATTCGGCAATTAATAAACTAAATAAAATTGTTCCGCTGAAAAATAAGATTGCATTTGTAAAAGTCATCATTTTATTAAAAACTGCCATTAAATCAAAAATAAAGTACATAACCAAAGGGTGAACTAAATAGGCAAAATAAGAATGTTTACCTAATGTAGCACAAGTGTTGGCAAGATATTTTGGTAATTGATAATTATTGAAAAAAGCAAACAAAGCTAAGGTTGCTCCTAAAGTGTAGATTACTCCGGGAGGGCTTAATTGTTGAGCAATATTAATCGCTTCTCCAACAGTGTAGTGGTTGATTAAAACTAAATAATAATAATACGAGAGCATACCGCTTAAACTTAAAAAACCAAAGCTGATTAAATTTTTGGGTTGTTTCTTTAAAAAAACAGAGAATTTTTGATAGTGCACCGCACAATAGGCACCAAATAAAAAAATAAAAATATAATATAATACCAGATAATTTAAGCGATAAGTAATAAGGTTGTTAAAAAATGCAGTATTGAAATGAAGATTAAGAAAATAGCTAGAATAATAATTAAATAGTATTTGGAAAATAAATAATAAGACTAAGCCCCAAGCTGTCAGATGTTTTATAATTTTTATCCATAGTGGCATTAATAAATAAAACCATAATAAAAGAACTAAAAAGTATAGTTGATAAGAACATAATCCAAAGATTAAATAACGAAATAATGTATCAAAGTTTAGGATTGAGGAATCATTAAACCTTAAAACATAGTAAGTTATATAAATAGCAGACCAAGTTAGATAGGGCAGCAACACAGTTTTAAACCGTTTGACCATAAAGGTTTTATAGTCAAACGGTTCATTTATTTTCAAATTATAAAACAGACCAAAGGCTGAAATAAAGAAGAAAATCGGCACGCAAAAGCGTGTAATAATATCAAAAAAAGCAAAAAGATGAATGTTTACCACCGGATTAGATAAATAATAAGCGCCACTATGAATTCCGATAACACCAAGCATCGAAAGTCCTCTCATATAATCAAGAGCAGGTATTTTTTCTTTACTCATTATAAGCTCCTTAGTTTATTTCAAAAACAATATTTACTGAAGCGTTTACATCAACATTAGCAGCACTTATTGTTGTTCCAAGTTCAGCAGATTTTACCGCATAGGAGTTTAAACGATTGGAGTAAACAGAAACATTTTGTTCATTTACAGAAATAACATTAACAATGGCTACATTTAATTCTTTAGCAATAGCAGTAGCTTTGTTTTTAGCATCAGCTACGGCTTGGCGCAATGCTTCTTGTTTTAATGAAGCTACATTTTTACGGCTAAAGGTAATAGCATTAACTTGGTTCGCTCCAGCTTTTAAGGAGGTATCAATTATTGTGCCAATTAGTGATAAATTGGTAGTAGTTATTGTAATGGTGTTGTTAA
>JAGPMH010000018.1 GCA_018052945.1 Negativicutes bacterium
TTAAATCTTCATTAATTAAATCTTGATAAGGCTCTGAAATATCATTATTTACCAGTGAAACTTCAACACTTTGGATACTATCCTGCCACGGTCTTAATTCTACTTCAACTACAGTTTGTTCAGCAACATCCAGTCTTACCGCTTGGACATAATAGCCGATTAAGATCCGCCCCAAAACATCTTGAAATAATGTTTCATAAGATTTTTTTTGTTCATTAATTTTATCAAGTGGTTGTCCTTGCAATACATTATTAGCAATAGTTAATGTGCTTGCGGTAATACGTTTTTCAATTTCTATCGGCACCTTTAAGTCATCGGAAAACTTTATATTGATAGTTATTTTATCAACATACTGCAACGGTTGAGCAAAGGCTAAGTTTTGCACAAAAATGCAATATAATAAACCGAGTATAAAAATTATTTTAATCTTAATAATTTCATCTCCTGACAAAAACAACCAGGCTTAGCCTGGTTGTTTAAAAAGCTTAGAATTGTCCCCCAAAACTAAAATGCGTTCTACCACCTTGTGAACTTCGACCATAATCTAAACGAATAGAACCTAATGGTGTATCCATCATTACACCTACACCATAACTAACTTTAATGTCGCCTAAGTCATATTTATCAGCCCAAGCATTACCAAAGTCCGTAAAGACAGCACCACTAACTTTACTAACAATCGGATAACGATATTCTACAGTCCCTAATAACAATCTTTTTCCTTCAAATTGATCATCTCTAAATCCACGCAACGTATCAATTCCGCCAGCTGTAAACAGAGCATTTTTCGGCATATCCCCGGTAGCATAACCAAGACTAGCTCTTGTCGCAAGTACTTGTGCATGTCCAACTTTAAAGTAATGTCTATCTTCAAAGTTGAATTTTTTATAATCAAAATCGCCTTGTAAAATTCCGCCAGCAAATTCTGCACTAATAGCAGCTCTTGCACCTTCTGTTGCCGAAAAGACGTTATCTCTAGTATCAGTAACATGCGCTAAAGTAATGCTACGAGTAACGCCAAAATTATCTTTTAAGTACTGTGGATCATTAGTATAATTTAATGGCCCTTCATTATAACAAATAAAAGTATCTTCACGATTTTTTAATGTTACAAAATTCGTCGAATACTCACTTTGCGGCCTACCTAAAGTAATATTAAAACCTTTACGATTTTTATCATAATTAGATTCTAAATTACCATCACGATCATAATCACTATATTCATTAGTCATATCATAATAAGAAAAACTAATGGACGTTTCTTTTTTATCTAACCATGGTCTGGTATAAGAAAATTCATAATTTTTACTATCACTGTTTCCGCCAAACTCCCAGTGAATATTAACTTTATCACCGGTTCCACGGAAATTAGTGTCACCAAGCTCAATAATTCCTATTAAACCATCATCTTTACTATAAGCTCCACCTAAAGTAAAGGATCCGGTTTTCTTTTCTACTACTGTAGTTTCTATTACTACCGCATTAGGCTCTCTGCCTGGATTGAGCTTCATATTAACATCTTCAAAATAGCCTAAGTTATAAACTCTTTGCATACTACGCTTTGCTTCTTTGGCGTTGAAAGGTTCACCAACCTTGCCTTTCATTTCACGCAAAATTACATATTCTTTTGTTTTTTCATTACCTTTAACAGTATAACCTTCTAAAATGCCTTCATTAAAAGTTAGCGTTAAAATGCCTTCAGGAGTCATATTAACATCAGTCGTTTTAGCAAAAATAAAACCTTGAGTACGGTATTCTTCTTCAACTTTTCTGATGCTTGCATTTAGCGTTTTGGTATCTAAAGTTTGACCTATTGGCAAATTTAAAAGTTCAATAATCTTTTCCGTAGTCAACTTAGTATTATTTTTCAATACAATTTGTTGTAATATCGGATTCTCCACTACGGTAACATTAACTTTTAAACCTTCCGGAACTTCAGTAAAGTTAACATTGACATCAAAGAATTTCCCAGTTTCATAAACAGCTCTTAAATCACTTTGCAACGTGTCAGCTGAAAAAACATCGCCGGGTTTCGTTTTGATTAAAGCATTGACTTCATCTTTACTAACCTTGTTAAGCCCACTAATTTCGATTGCCGTAATAGTCTTACCTGCATAATCACTTTCACTAGCAGCAAAACCTAACGGACTAAACATAACTAATGTAAAACAAATTCCTAAACAAACACTAATCAATTTTGCATATAGCTTTTGAATTTTAATACTCATTCACTCCTTTTTACATCTTCACCACGCAAAGATTGGCCGGCTTCTCTCATTAACTTTTGCAATTCCTGAGAATTCAGCAGATTAGCTTCATCTTTTTTTATGGTTTTAACTGATTGATTTACCGGACTTACTTGTACTGATGCTACTTCTTGCCGGTCTTTTCTTAAACTTTCCTTATTTTCTACACTAACAATTTCATTAAGTTCTGTTTTAACCTTTGCTTCAACCACAGGTTCCTCAATAACTTTAGGAGTTATTACTACATTCTTCTTAAAATCTCCATCGACAATTAATTTAGTATGCGAAAACACACTTAAAAAAATTGTTATTGAGGCTACAGCCAAATAAAATCTTTTTTTATAGTTACGATTGTTAGTACTCCGCAATTCATTAATATGTTGAAATTCAGCTTGAGCTAACATTAAATCTAGTTCTCCGCGCAAATCACAATCATCTTCAAATGATTTCTCTGCTTGTCCTAACCATCGTTGTGCAGCTTTTAAATGGGTATTTATTTTTTTCTTAACCTTTGACATACAATCACCTCAATTGATAACACTTTATATAGTCCCACCAATAAAGATATTTTAATATCTTGAAAAAAGGCTATTTCAGTAATTTAGTGCATTTAGCTTTATTTTACTAGCTTTTACAAGCCATTAAGACTTATTTTCACCAATTCTTCTTGAATTTAGCTAACATTCCGCGCATTCTACGCACACCCTGTTTTTGCAAGCGATAAATATGCGACAAACTTAAATTTAAGTCATTAGCTAATTCTTTCGGGCTTTGCTCTGCTAAATAAATGTTATTAATTACAGCTCGTTCTTTGCTAGGCAAACGTTCCAACGCTTTTAAAACCTCTGCCACAAAATGCTTTTGTTCCACTTGTAAGTCAATTTGACTATTACTATCAACTAAAAATTCAGCAACAGTCAAAGCCTCTGCATTGTGATAAATCGGACTGTCAATAGAAAGCATTTCTTGGTTGGTGCTTTTGAAATAATTGATAATTCGTCCTTTAATTCGATGCGAGGCAAAAAGACTGAAGGCAACCCCTTTGGTATAGTCAAATCTTTCTACCGCTTCAATCAACCCGACCGTACCTTCTTGAACAATATCCATACTCCAATTTTGATAGCCCCCAACCTCCAGGGCAATTTTAAACACCAAGGGTTGATAGCTTTCAATAATTTTATGTCTGGCGACTAGGTTTTCTTCTAAGCGAAACTTTTCCCATAACGCCTTCTCTTCTGCTAGTGACAATAATTCTATCTTATTCAGTTCTTGTAAATAAAGTTTAATATCCATAAAAACCTCTAAAACTTGAAACGTTTTTCTAAACCAATTTTACTTTTATTATCTTGGTCAATATCAGCCGTAATACTAAAAGTATTATCAAGGTCATACCTAACACCCATTGCATAATGCTCATAATCGACACCCATAGTATACTTTAACAACACTTTATCACTAATATATTTACCAAATTCCAAATTGTAAATTTCTTGATCAACTTTATTATTTTTATCGTCAGCCTTCTCGCTGATGGTATCGCGAACTAATTGAAACTCATCTAAGCCTAAACCTTTTCTGATTTCATTCTCAGCACCACTTAAAATCCCTACTTGGAACCCTAACCCAATTAAAGTTGTCAATTCATTATTACTTTGTCCATTATCACTACCGCTATTAATCTTGTTAAAATAGCGACTACGTAAAGTTAATAGTGATAATATTTCCTGTTGCGACATTTCGGGCGAAGAACTCAAGGTGAAATTATTAGCCCCCACCGGTCCATTAATTTTTAAGCTAATATTAGTGCGATCAATTTTAGTAATCGCTTCTAAGTGTAGACTTGGCATAAAGGTCCCCACCTGATTAAAAATAGCACTAGCTTCTCTAATCCTAAAAACAGTTCTTAGATAATTAACATTACCCCTTAAGCAATTCACCGTACCCGTTACTTTCGGCCAACGAGTACTACCGCCGATATTGACATTACCATTAATCCAAAGATCATACAAGTACGAATTATACAATCTAGTTTTCTTGCCAATATCAATCATGATATCAAATCTGATTAACGGCATTTTATCTTTGGCCTCATCCAACATCGGAATGTCAATTGTACAATTTTCAAAAAGCAATTTCCCTGAAATTTTCGGAGAATTTTTTTCTTGTGATAACTTTAATTGACCTTGTAGCGGTCCTTGAAAGTATTTACTAGTCAAAACAGGACTGGCTAATTCAAGATCAAAATTATAATCTGTCAGCGAAAAGCCTTTTATTTTACTAAAGCCTGTTAATTTAATATAACCACTGCCCAATTCACCGCTAAAAGTTTCCAAATTAATTTTATCATCATTAAAATTTAAATCAAGCGTTAGATTATTAATGGCCTCTTCTAAATATTTTAACTTAACTGTCCCATTATCAATTTTCACACTACCATTTACCAAAATATTATTAAGAGTTCCGGTGATATTGATATTACCTTTTGTGGCACCAAAGGCATAACTTACATCATCACTTAGTACCGGTAAAATACTCAAATCAGCGTGATCGAGCTTTATTTTTAAGTTCATCTGTTGTGCCACAGTCAAATTTTCATCCGGCTTTGTTAATGCTGCCAACGGCACTATGCCATAAGCACTGGCTTTATATTCCCCTTTTGTTAACAACATTTGGTCTACCTGCAACATATCATTTTCTAAAATAATCATCCCAAACAGTGAGTCAAACATAGTTTTGCCAATCCCACCATTTTTTATTTCCACGGAAATATTAGCTTTTGGGGAACTTTCATTTCCGGAAATTTGTGTTGCAAAGTTTAAGTTACCATGAACGCCTAAGTTAGTTTTCGTGAAAACTTCAATTAATCCTGCATCAATATTGTTACCGGCTATTTCAACATTTAAATCGCCACCTAACACAATACTGCCTTTAGCCAGCAACACTCCTTGAGCTTGGGTTGCCGTAAACTCATTGATTGACACAATATTGTTAGCAAAACTGATATCAACATCAATAGTATCTAATGAGTAGTTTTTAATATTACCGTTTCTAACATTCCCTTTAAGCCAAACCTGCGGATTATCAGTAAACCCACCAATAGTTATTTGACCATTCAAATCACCATCAAGCCAATCTTGTTTAAGATTAAACATTGCTAAGAGTGGATTTAGCTTCGCGTTTTTAACAGCTACCGCACCGTTAATTTTATTGTTATTAAGATTAATATTAGCGGTAAAGTCATACTGTCCTGAGCCTTGTGCAAAACCAAAATTCTTAACTTTGATGATTTGATTGACAAACTCAAAGTCTCCGTTAACATTGTTTATTTTCTGCTCATTAAAAACCAATTCCGGTGCTTCAATTTTTCCAATAAAGTGCGGGTTACCAACAGTCCCAGTCACAGCACCGTTGAATTTTGCAATACCACTAACCGGATATGGCAAGTTTAAGTTTAGTCTTGCCAAATCAATATTATTCGCTACAATATTAAAATTCAAATTTTTAGCAGCATCAATATTCCCTTGCAAATTAACTTGTAAGTTCGGAGCATTAATTTCACAATTTTCCACAAAAATAATTTTATCTTTTATTCTATACTTACTTTTCACCTTACTTAAAAGCAATTTATTATAACTGCCCTCGGTTAACGTTATTTCACCGCCTAACACAATATCATCCAAAGTCCCTGCAACCACAATTTCATTATCAACATTACCGGTTAGAGGTACTCCCGGCATCAGAACTTGGATAAGATTTTCTGCTCGAGCTTTTTGCGTTTTAATTTTAAGATCAATAGCAGGATTATCTTCTAAAGTTACGCTACCGGTAATTTCATGTTTAGTAACGCCTGATTCTAATACAAATTCATCAATTAACAATTTGTTTTGTACTAGCTTAATAGCTCCTGTCAATAAAGCAAACGGCTGATTATAAAGCGATCCATTCTCTGCCGCTAACTCTAACTTAATTTCCGGATTGTCTATAGTTCCGCTGATTTGTGCAAACACATCTGCATTTCCGCTAATTTCTATTTTTTCATTATAATTTTTCATTAACTCTAGCGGAATTTTATTACCATACATAGTGAAAGCTAAATTATTGTGGAGCATTTTTCCACTTAAGCTAGCCTGTCCTTGTGCTAACGCAATATTAAGATAATTAACAATATAATCTGAGCCTTTTTTATAAAAACTAGCTTCTACTTTCTTAAATTGAACATTGTTGTACTGACCATCTTTAAGTTCAACATTACCATAAATTAAGGCCTCTGCTAAATTCTTGCCAGCCATCGTTATATTAAAGTCAGCCTTACCACTTACTGCTTGCGTTAAATTTTCTACTGCCATATTTTTACCAACAGCACTAATGTTAAAGTCCTGAGTTTTAATATTGTAATTACCATTTGCAGTAACCTTGCCATTCCCCTGCAAAATTGTCCCGTGGTGAATTGTTACAAGGTCGTCTTTATAGCTCAAATCCAGCATTATTTTATTAAAAGTTCGCCCTTGTATTGCAAGATTATTAATTGTTACATCACCACTAAGCTGAGGTTTTTGAACAGAACCAAATACAAACAGTTCAAAGTCAACTTTACCAGCTGTCACAAAATCTTGTTTTATTTTAGTAAGATCAAAATTGTTACTTTTAACTTTCAAATTAAGGTTTAACTCATCCTGAAAGTCAATTTCACCAGATACTCCCACTAATTGTTGATTGATAGCGCCACTGCTATATACTCTCATTTTATTATTGTCAAAAATCAAATAGCCGGCAATATCATTGATTGCATAATCTTTGTAAGTAGCAGTAACTTTATTAAATTCAGTCATCCCTTGAACTTTAAACTCATCATCACTGCCGGTTATTGTAAGCTCAAGATTATTAATATTACCATTAATTATTTTAAAATCATTATTTTGTGGAATAAAGGCAGTATAATTTTCAATTTTACCGTTATTGATATTAACCTTTAAGGTATTATCCTGTCCCCAATTACCAGCTACTGTTACCATACTTTCTTCTGTTGTTAAAGCTAAATCAATATCGTAATTTTTGATAGTAATAAAATCAACGAGACCATTAATATTATCAAAGAATATTGTTTTTTCTGGTACAGTAATTGTCGCTTTACCTTTGACAATCTTAACCTTACCATAAAAATCTTCATCAGAACTTTTATCTGGGCTGATTAAATCTTTAAAGTTCCATACTCCTTCTTTATTCTGCTTCAAGCTAAAATTAGGTTTAGACAGTAAAACTTCAGTTATTGATTCAGTAAAACTTAAGTTCCTAAACAAATTTAAATAGCTAAAGCTAATCCCAATTTCTTCACTATCAGCTAATTCTTGATTACTTTTATCATAAATTAGCACCTTCGATAATTTCACTTTGTTGAAGCCGGAAATTTCAATTTTATCAATTTTTAAGGTTACACCTAACTTTTGCGTTAAATTATCCGCTATATTAACTGCCGTTTGCTGCATAAAAGCAGTGCTTTTGAAATAACCCGTAATAAGAACAGCTACTATAACAATAGTTAGACTGATAATAATACTATACTTTTTTGTCATATTAGCCATCCTTTCTTTAACCACAGTGAGTTAACACATTAATTGTTACAATTTCGACAAATACTGTTTGTCTTCCTGCTAATAATAACAAGAAGACAAACTAAAGAGTTAACAAAATAAAAAAATGTTTCTACCGGTAACAGCTTATTAATGTGCTGTCACCAGAGAAACATTTTCCTTAAAAGATAATTATAATACGGCAATTCCCATTGCTTTATCTAATTTCGCTCTACTAGTATTATAATCATACATCGCTTGAATATAATTTGTTTTCGCTTGTGTTAATGCTAATTGAGAGTCAATAACATCTAAGTTAGTTCCCACCCCAGCACTGTAACGAACTTGAGCAATTTTAAAATCTTCTTGCCCTTTATCAACTGTCACTTTACTGGTAGTAATACGTTTTTCTGCTTCTAACATATTTAAATAGGCTTGTCTAACCTCTAATTGGATAACATCCTGCTTTTGGTTAGCTTGCTCTACCGATTTAGTAAGACTCGCTTCTGCCTGTCTTACTTTAGCTTTAGTAACGTTGCCATCAAACAGATTCATATCAGCCACTACCGCGACCTGCCATGTAGAGTAATGAGTGCCAGGAAACTCATCATTACTCCAACCACTTGTTCCTTGGAACGATAGTTGCGGTAATTTGCCACTTTCCGCCACCTTAACTCCTGCTTTGGCCGCATCAATGGATTTAGTTGCTTGCAAACCATCCGGACGATGTTCTTTAGCATAAGCAATGCTTTCTTCCAACGTTTTATCATATTGTTGATATTTTAATTCATCTTTAACTGTCACCTCTGTTTCCAGGGGTAACCCCACAATATTATTAAAGCTGGAAACAGCTAATTCTAAATTATTTTGTGCTTTTATCAGATTTTGCTGAGCATTGGCAAGTTCAACCTCTGATCTTAAAACATCAGACTTTGCAACCGTTCCTACACTATATTGCGCTTTAACATTTTTTAAATGCTCATTTAAACCATCAACAGATTGCTGGCTTACTTGCACTAAATTATTAGCTTGTAAAATATTATAGTAGCCAACAGTCGCATCCATTTTAACTTGTTGCACCGTATTTACTAATCCTAAATCGGCAATCTCAGCACCTACTTCAGCTTGTTTTATAGTGCCTTCAATCTTACCACCCGTATAAATTGGCAGTGAAGCGGTAATACTATTACTGTATAAATCAGCAATACCGTAAGCTGTTTTAGTTGAGTTGTAAGCACGATACCGCGCCGTAGAATGACGAGCTGCGATATTAATATTACTATTACCCTTTGCTTCATTAACTTTCCAGGTTGCAGCTTCTTTATCTGCTAATGCCACTTTAATAGTTTTATTATTATTAAGTGCCATATTAATACTTTCTTCTAACGATAATTGAACAGCCTCAGCCCATGCCGTTCCTGCGCTAAAAGTTACCAGTCCACTTAAAACCAATGTAACTAAGCCTTTTTTAAATCTATTTTTCACAAAAATGCCTCCCTATTTTTCGAACCTCAGTCTATTTTTAATTATATTACTGCTAAAAATTACTGTCAACCAAAGTAATTGGTAGTATTTCAACTAAAAATTTTGTTTAAAACCCACATATGTTTCTTGCTCTTGTGACTTATTTAAATTATTGGTTTGACTGATCAGATAAGTATTAGGCGACAATTGATATTGAGTTTTCAGCTTTAATTTATAATCGTTAGGGTCATAGGCATCTAGCGATACCGTAAACTTATCAAACAACTTGGCATCAATCCCCAATCCCGCTTTACTATCAATCAACCCTAGCCTACCGGCAAAATTTTCGTCACCTCTACCAAGTTGAAAATTCATCTCATTTTCTTCACCAATATCATTAACACCCATTAATAAAAAATCTTTTTCATTGGCACTGATTTTCATTGTAGCATTGGTAAGATAATCCTCGGAACTTTTATTATAAAGTAGCTCTACTGAGCCAGTCGTTTTAATATTAGAAAATTTAGTTAACATTTTATCAGCTTTTTCACTAACACTGCGGGCATTTTTTAACGTTTGTTTGATATTCTCAGCTGTTTCCGGATCAGTGACCACCCCTTCTATGGCTGTAGCCATTTTTTCGACTCTGATACTCGTGCTATGCAAATTACCAACAGCTTCTCTTAGCTCAATGGCGGTCTGCCCATCATTATCAAATTCCGTCAACATCTTGTCAACCGTCCCAGCTGCCGACATCATGCTCTTAGACATTTCATTAAGATTATTGACCATATTTTTAATATCAGCTTTATTTTCTAGTGCCATTTGCGCCAAGGTCGCACTCATCACATTCATATTTTCCGTTATTTTTCTAATATTAATCGCCGACTCTATAACCGAAGTTTTTAAGTTCTGATTAGAAAAAATTTCATTTAAAGAGTTAATCAGCTTTTGGAAGTCTTTAATGGCACTATTAGCATTGCTCACTAACTCCTCCATCCCTTGTTGCGCTTGCCCTTTAATAGTTGCTCCGGGTGCTAAAATATTTTTCGCATTAACTTGTGGAGTAATTGTAATGTATCGTTCTCCCATTAAACCATCACTACCAATGGAAACATAAGATTCCTCAAACATTTTTACATGAGGTCGTATTTTGGTATGAACAGTAATAATACCATTATTGCTTTCAATATCAACTACTTTACCAACTTCCATACCGGCATACCGCACAACATTACCGGGTTTTAAGCCATTAACCTGGTCAAAAATAATATTTATTTCATAACCCTTTTCATGGAAGCTATAACCCCCCAGAAAAATAACCATATATGCTAGTAGCGCCATTCCAACTATTGTAATCGCGCCTACCTTTGCTTCAGTCTTCAATCTCCAGCACCTCATTTTCATGAACTAGTTGTTTAATATTTTTATAATCACCTATAAATTTTTGCACAATATCATTATCTGACTCTTTTATCGCCGCCGTTGATCCTTCGGCAATAATCTTCCCTTCATAAATCATAATTATTCTATCGGCAATCGCAAAAGCACTGGCCATATTATGGGTAACAACAACAGATACCCCACCAATTATTTTTTGCGTATTCATAATCGTTTTATCAATTTTAGCAGACATAATCGGATCTAACCCGGCAGTCGGTTCATCATATAAAATGATTTGTGGATTGATAGCAATCGCCCGAGCTAAGCTAACACGTTTTTTCATTCCACCTGACAATTGATTCGGCATAAAATCTTCTTTGCCTACCAATCCCACAACTCTTAACTTCTCCTTAACAATTGCTTGAATTTCTTTATTAGACAGCTTAGTATGCTGCCTTAAGCCAAAGGCCACATTTTCTCCCACCGATAAGAAATCAAATAAGGCGGAATATTGAAAAACCATCCCCATTTTTAATCTAACTTTATTTAAAGCATTTTCTTTATATTGTGATATTTCCTCATTTTCTATCCAAATTTCGCCCGCAGAAGGCTTAGTCAACCCTACCATCAACCTTAATAACGTACTTTTGCCAGAGCCACTAGGTCCGATAATGGCCACAGTTTCCCCCGGTGCTACCGTTAAATTGATATTATCTAAAACCACTTTCTTATCATATTCCATTTTAATGTTAACAAGCTTTATCATAAAAGTACTCCTAGCGATACAAAATCAACGATAAAAAATAATTCAAAATAAAAATAGCAATGATTGAATTAACGACTGAACCAGTTGTTGCTTTACCAACCCCTACCGCTCCATTTGGCGCAGTGAGCCCTTTGTAACAACCTACGAGAGCAATTATGGCACCAAAAACAGCTCCTTTAATCAAACCACCAGTGACGTCATTGACTACCGTGAATACTTTTATTGACTGAAAATAAGTCAAAGAATTTATATCAGCATAAAGTGTCGCCACTAAATAACCACCAAAAGTACCAATCATGTCCGCAAAAACAACTAAGAGTGGCAACATTAACACACAGGCAATTAATCTTGGAACCACCAAATATGCCACCGGATTAGTAGCCATAACCTTCAATGCATCAATTTGTTCAGTAACCTTCATTGAACCTATTTCCGCAGTAATAGCCGCACCAACCCTTCCGGCAGTAACAACACCCGTCAACACCGGCGCCAACTCACGCCCCATTGCAATCGCCACAACTCCACCTACTGAAGATTGTGCACCGTACTTTATAAACTCATGCGCCGTTTGTAAAGTTAAAACCATTCCGGTAAATAAAATTGTCAATAAAACAATAGGCAATGTATCAGCCCCTAAATGTGCCATTTGTTGAAAAATGTGTTTTATATTGGGGCGCTTTTTAAAGTGGTAGACAGTCTCCAGTAATAACAAGACGATGGAGCCTATATACTCTAAAATTTCTAAAACAAAACTTCCTATTCCTTCTAAAAGCCTCATTATCCAGACTCCATTCTCTATAAGTTAATATTATTTTATTCAATATTTTTTTGAAAACACCTGCTTTTATTATTTTTTATAGTAAATTAATTGTATAATATCTTTTTTATTCCATTAAAAAAAATAAATAAAACTACCAATTAAGGTAGTTTTATTTATCAATTTATTGTAATTGCTGTTTCGACAACATTTTCAATAATATAGTCAGTAGACACTCTTACTTTATTATCGTTAATATTAGTGGCTTTAGGTTCAATTTTCTTGTTTTCAGTTTTAATAACTTTTTTTACAACTTTTTCATTAGGTTTTTGACCAGGCTCCGGCAGTGGTGGCAAAATATCAATAATCACTTCATTATTACGCCCGGAATTTTCAAAGTCAGCCACAACTTTTTCCAAAGTCTTATTCTTGTTTTCTTCAGTCACAAGATCAATCCCTTGTTGCTTCAGTAGTAATACCGGCAACGGAATTAACCCTCCGCCCCTAACTTCTAAATTAAGGACTCCTTTAGGTTGATTTTTATCAATTTTATAAGGAATAACTTTAGTTATTTCAGCAGAGCGATAAGGCTTTAATTTCACAGCAATGTTAACAGTCTCACCAGGTTTAACGCTAGTTTTATCAGGCTTAGCCTCAATAATTGTAGCGGTTTTTCTATTACCTTCAATTTCCACTTTAACCTTTACATCAATAATATCAACAGTATTAAACTTGTTATTGCTAATAATATTCATTATATCAAAAAACTCTGCTACCGCCAGTTGTCCAATATCCTGTAAATTATAAAACATATTTTCTCTAACAATTGCACTGTTTTTATCTTTAATGCCTCTTGTTAAAATTTCAAACTGAATTTTAGCACTACCCGGACCACTGCGATCAATTGTTTTATCAATAAAATTATACAAAACACTGGTCGATACCGCTGGTGCTATTTCTTCATCATAAGCAATTTGTGCCGAGTAATTTTTTTGCAAATCTAAATCTTTGTCATAAACTTGAACTCTCAGTGGGATAATATATGGCATTTGTCCAATTTTACCGGCAATCCCCATATTCCGATCTTGATTAATCAGCCCCCAAGCATAGCCTGGTTCACCAATTTTAAAGCCATTATTAAGGCCACTGGCAGTACCAATAATATTGGCCGCACTCATAAAGTAGCTAACATTGCCCCTTCTTAAAAAAGGATGGCCAAAGGCTAAAACTTTATTGCCCTCGACTGCAGTTACCGTACCAATAGCGGCTAAACTAAGATCACCTCTAACAATCTCACTAGCAATCGCACTACCCGCTTCCAACTTTATAGCTTGATTTTTATTATTGTTACCACCAACACTATTGCTAACACCATAAGCTGAAATAGCAAACGGTTTTAGTTTTTCATTCAATAATTCTAAACCTGCCGGGGTAAAGCCACTTGCCATCAATGGTCCGCTTAACGAAGTTGCTCCGGTTAAGGTCGTAGTAGCTATTTTATCAGCATTCTTATCAAGTTTAAATAAATTACTTTGCCTAATATTTTTTTCATCCGGCAAATTCCACAGTTTAAGCATTTCCCTAATCGGCGTAATAATACAGAGTTTATTATCAATATCTTTCCAACCGCCAGAAATCGCTCCAATCAATTTTCCATTAATATAAACCGGACTACCACTCATGCCTTGTAAGACACCACCGGTTTGATCAATAGTAGCGCCAGAAACTTTCGCTAAAATATAGCCTTCTTCTTTTGGTGATTCATTTAACACGCCAACAATTTCTACTGAAAATTCTTCAATTGCACTTCCCTTAATAACAGTTTTTGCAACTCCAACCATTCCAGCCTGAATTTCATTGGTTGGCATAATACTCATCGCATTGGTTATGCCAATTTGTGTTGAAAATATCGCCAGTAATATTACTAAAATTTTTATTATTCGCACTAATTAAACACCCTTTCTCGTTATTTTTGTTGAGGTTCAATTCGCGCTACAATAGTTCCACTATTAATTTGTTCGCCAACGTCTACCAAAACTTCTCTGACTATGCCATCAGTTGTCGCTCTTGAGGCTGTTGCTGTGCCCGCTAAAGTTGAAACTTTTACTAACTCAGCCCCTTCTTGTACCGAGGCTCCAACACTTATTTTGCTTACTACTTTTCCTGCTAAAACTGATTTTTGATCCAACAAGCTACCAGCCAGTACTGTATATATGCCAAAAAGAAACATAAATAGCACTGCCATTATATAAATTCTCTTTTTATGGAGCATATTAAACACCCCTTTCTTATAATATCTTCCAATTCAATTATACATCATTGCTTGACAATATCAAGATTTTACTTTTTTACAATTGCCAATGCTGTCGTAACCTTGCGTTCTTTACCATCCGAAGGTTTATTGATAATATTATTATTTATAACCATTTCACTAGAGCCCCCACCATCAAAGTTAAGAGCCTGCACTGCACCGTTTTCTTGCATAAACAATGCCAGTTCCAGTAAAGTCATTCCGGCACTATGGCTCTGGCGACCATCAACCACCACCAACAAAATGTGATTATCTTTAGTCAAACCAATTGCCGTCCGCGGTGCTTTACCACCCGCTACATCACTACCAAACTGTTCTTGTTTAATGGAAATATAAATGCTGTTATTTTTAATCAGCATCGGTCCTACCCCTACAATATTATCGATTTTATTCCAGACTTCATTAATACTTTCATTTATTTGGATGATATCGCCTACTTGAACAGTATTAAACTGCTCCATTGCCGTTCCATGCACTGATAGAACGACCTGTCCATCACGCAATGATGAGTTGTTATTGTTTATCGCAATGACCTTATTATCTTGTAAAATATATTCTTTGCCAAATACATTAGTGTTCGTGCTGCTATCATAATATTTATTATAAATAACAACGCCATTTTCTCCGCGTTCGCAATTAATTCCTGTTATCGCTAAAATCTTACCATTAGGCAACCTAACCATACCATTATAATCAATTTGTCCAAACAAAAGTTTATTATCAGGCAATAAGCCTACTGCTGATCTTGTTAAGCCAGCTGCACTAATGATTTTACCATCAATTTTTGTTAATCCTAAAATCTCTCCATTTTTATTAAAATAAGACGCATTAATGGCCGCCAGCGCTTTGTTTCTACTACTCATAGAACTTACCGTCTCTAGACCAGTGATCATTTCATTAGATAAAATCGGCTTCAATTTATAATTTGCTGTTGGTGCAATATCAATAATATGGGCAGTGATATTGCCTTTTTCATTACTTTTAATAATTGTTTTATGTTCTACTCCTGGAGCAATATTTTCTTGCAACTTTTGTTCATATCCCTTGATAATATCAATATAAAATCTTTCGGGATTTTTAAGACTATTAACTTTATAGGCAACACCATAATTCAAATCAATAATAGCGGTAGTTGCTCCGCCACTTTCAGTAACACTAATAGTTTTAATCGCAGCATCATTTAGTCCTACTGTTTTAATTTTACTTAAATTTACGGTATTGCTAAAAGATATTACAATTCTCAACCCATTATTTAAAATATTGATTTTATATTCTGGAACTTTATCGCAATCAAAAACAATCCTTGTCGCTGCCGGAGTTTGACTAAATCTAATATTGTTGATTTGATAAGAAGGCGCCGCTAGTACCAGCCCCTGCCACAATAATTGTAGTGATAACAATATTGCCATTATTTTATGATAATTTTTCATTAACTACCGCCTCCCTTTAAGTTAAAATACCAGGCTTAAAGCCTGGTATCAATGGTGTTTTTATTTTTTTTCGAACTTTCCTCAAAGGATAGTTGTTTATAAAGAACATCTGCTAAACCAACGCCACCGGCTTTAGCCATATTTTTAGTCAATTCTTCATCTAACATTGACTGCATTATTTTTTCCGCTTGTGTTTTAGGCAATAACCCATCTTGCTCATTCACCGATTTTCGCATTTCACCATACATAAGATTTAAAAACATCGCTTCAAACTCAACACAAGCACCTTTTAATTTTTTTTGGCTACTATTATCGCCAGTCGCTTCTGCCATTTTCTTGACAAAATCGCTATTAGCTTTATTTTTGGCAGTTTCGACCGAACCTGCCAGACCCGGTGATGTTGATATTCCATTAATTTGCATAAATACACCTGCTTTTAAATAATCTCTAAGTCCGCATGCAAGGCTCCAGCAGCCTTCATTGCTTGTAAAATGGAGATAATATCCCGTGGCGTAGCGCCGACGGTATTAAGCGCTGTTACAATATCACCAACATTGGCGGTTGCCTCCAACACTAAAACATTCGCTTTGGGCTCATCTACTTTTACATCAGTATTTTGAGTTACGACCGTATCACCGCCAGAAAACGGTGGTGGCTGATTTACCTCTTGGGTTTTTGTTATTTTAATGGATAACCCACCCTGAGCAATCGCAACCTTATCAACAGAAATATTACTACCCATTACAATTGTGCCGGTACGTTCATTAATAACTACTTTAGCAATATTATCCGGCGTAATAAATAACTCTTCGATCGAAGAAACAAACCCAACTAAGTTATCACGTTCTTGAAAGGGTATTGTTACATCGACAGTTCCCGGATTAGTAGATCTGGCAATAGCACCATAACGAGAGTTTATCGCGGTAGCAATTCTATTAGCTGTAGTAAAGTCAGGTTTACTAAGCGACAATGAAATACTGCCACCATTTCCCAATTTAGTTTCTACTGTTCTTTCAACAATTGCGCCATTAGGAACAGTTCCTACAGTCACAAAGTTTTTTTGTACACTTTTACCAACAATAAAGCCACCGGTTGAAACAGCCCCCTGCCCTACCGCGTAAACCAAACCATTAGCAGCTTTTAGCGGAGTTTGCAATAATGTTCCACCTTGCAAGCTCTTCGCATCACCCATTGATGATACTGTAATATCAATATTATCACCATTGTTAACAAATGGTGGAAGCTGTGCCGTAACCATTACTGCCGCAACATTTTTCGTTTGTAATTGAGATTGATTTACAGTAACCCCAAAAGTCTTTAACATATTGGTGATTGACTGTATTGTCTCTAAACTTTTATTAGAATCGCCGGTTCCGGCTAAGCCAACTACTAAGCCATAGCCAATTAGTTGATTTGATCTAACCCCTTGAACTTTTGCAATATCTTTAATCCTGGCACTACTCTGTTCTTGTGCTAAAGCAGAAGACATACTACACAGTATTAATAATATTGCTAAAAAAATAATATTAAACTTACGCATAAATCCTCCACTTTAAAATAAAATATTAAAGACTTGAGTCAAAATACCTTGACGTTGTTTACTATTTAACGGACCCTTACCATCAAATTTAACTTCAGCATTAGCCACATATGATGATAAAACCGTATTATCAGGTTTAATATCATCAGGTCTCACAACACCGGTAATCGTAATTTGATGAAGATCCTTGTTTTGTTTTATTGATTGCGTTCCTGAAACAACAAGATTACCATTAGGCTTGACCTCAATAACTTGAACAGTCACTGTTCCGGTAACCGAATTAGAATTATTGATAGCACCGGAAGAACTGGATTTATCAGAGCCACTCGCTGTAGCCGCTGCTAAAAAATCAAAAATCCCTGTTCCAGCCTGCAAATCAACCGAGCCTTCTTTTTTATTGGAAGAATTGCTAGAACGACTAGCCTTTGAGGTTTCATTGATGATAATAGTTAAGTTATCACCGATTTTTCCAGCTTTGTGATCTGCAAATAAATTCAACCCGGTACTGTCATCAACCCATAATGATGTCGCAAAAACACTTGGCATCACCAGCAGTGCCATTACCGTCATTACTACCACCATGAACTTTTTATTGCGCACTACCGTCACCTACCTTTTATCAACACTGTATTTTTATCAAGAACCAGTCCTGAAATTATTTTTTTGGAAACTTCATTTTGCACTCTAATCATTTCGCCCTCTCGGCCATCTTGAAGTGCTGTCCCCACTGCCCTTACTTCAATACCATTGTTTTGATATACAATTTCAACGGTACTAGCCTTATTAATAATGATTGGATTATAGAGCATACCGGTATTAAGCACTGTTTCTGCCGCTAATACTCTTAACACAACCTTACCAATAATTTTATTAATGTCATTGATATAGCCTTGTGGAATTTTACTAATATCCATTCTAACAATCGCTAAGTCCGCACCAGTGATTATTTGATTAGGCATTAAGGGGTTTGTTAAAACCACTACTTGTTCATACCGTTTTACATTAAATCTTAGCTCAACTTTTTTCACCAAAACATCATCAAGCATTACATTGATAAACACATTCGTCGGTGCATTATATCTTACACCATACGGTAGTACCGGTTTTAAAGTTACTGTTCCCTCTCTAATCAGCAAATCTTGCGGCAAATTAACATTTTCAATAGTATAATCGGTTATAGCTTGCGGAATATTACTTTTTATATAGTTTTGTGCTGTAACTAACAATTCTTGTCCTGAAATAGTTTGTGATTTTGCAATAATCGTAATATTATCAGGAATATACCACGTTACATCATTATAATTTAAAGATGCTGCTGATATTCTCATTCCCAACAGCTCATTATTTAAAACCATTCTGCTCCCCGGTGACGGTGCACTACCTAAATTAACTTTTTTTAAAGTCTCAACTTTAGCATTATCAGCACCAATAATCTCGGCAATATCACCCAAAGTTAATTGGGCTTTATTTACAAAGACTTGTTCCGGAATAAAAATATTAATTCCTGAAGCATAGCTTATATTAGTGGTCAGCAAACAACCAAGAAACAATGCTACCCTTAGAAATCTTTTAAACATAACAGCTCACCCTAACGTTTTAAGCCGTTTGCAATTTCTAGCATACTATCAGAAGTTGTGATGGCTTTAGAGTTTGTTTCATAAGCTCTTTGCGCAACAATCATATTAACCATTTCTTCAACAATCTGAACATTGGACATTTCCAAATATTTCTGAGCGATACTGCCAGCGCCATCAGCTTCCGGCGCACTTACTACCGGTGTTCCCGAAGCAGCAGTTTCTTTTAATAAGTTTTTGCCAATATTTTCAAGACCGGCCGGATTAACAAATCGCGCAATTTGTATTTGTCCAATCTCTTGTGGTTCAGTTTGTCCTGGAATTGTTACTGCAACCCTGCCATCAGCAGAAATTGAAACATCCGTAGCATTTTCCGGGATGGTAATTTGCGGTTCTAACGGATAACCATCAGAGGTTACAATCAACCCTTGTGAATCACGTTTAAACGAACCATCTCTTGTATAATTAATCGTTCCATCCGGCATACTGATTTGATAAAACCCTTCACCCTCAATTGCCATATCCAACATATTACCAGTACTTTGGAAATTACCTTGAGTATATAGTTTCTGCGTCGCTGCAATTCTAACACCATTACCAATATTAATACCAGTCGGCACTTGGTTGTCAAGACCAGTAGTCGTACCGGCTTTACGCATATTTTGGTACATTAAATCTTGGAAATCACCTCTGGTTTTCTTGAAACCGGAAGTGTTGACATTGGCGATATTATTCGAAATAATATCGATATTTGTTTGCTGTGCTAACATCCCGGACGCAGCCGTCCATAATGAACGCATCATAATTAAAACCCCCACTATATTATTATTAAAACTATAACATGGAAAATTTTTTAAAGCTCTAGGTCATAATTCCCCAAATTTCAAACTATATTAATTATATCGACATTTATAAAAAAAAATTAAGCAAAATTATCCGATGAAAACTCATCGGATAATTTTTTTACTATTAAACTTTTCCTACTTCATTAACCGCTTTGTCTAACATTGCATCATGACTTTGCACAGCCTTAGCATTTGTTTCATAGGCACGATAAGCTGTAATTAGCTTAACCATTTCACCAACAACATTGACATTAGACATTTCAATACTGCCTTGGACAATTGTTGCGGTACTATCGGTCGGCGTCGCTCCATTCGGCGCTTTAAATAAAGTACTGCCTTCCTTTTCTAATTTAACATTTTCGGCAAAATCAACCAATCTTAAATTATCGGTTGGGACATCATCGACAATAATTTCTCCGGTAGGACTTACCGTGAATTTTGCATTTTCATCCACCGTAATCACGCCGGCAGTACCCATTACTTTATAACCATCACTGGTAACCAGTTCACCATTAGCCGAACGTAAAAAACTGCCGTTTCTAGTGTACCGCTCACCTTGTGGAGTATCAACCACAAAAAAGCCTTTGCCATCAATTGCTAAATCAAAGTCATTATCAGTCTTTCGCACCGCACCTTGGCTTTGACTTACCACCACTTCGGCTACAACTGTTCCTCGCCCTAGTTTGCCGACTTCTTGAACTTCACCATCATTTATTCTTTTTAACAAAACTGAAGCAAAATCGCTATTAATCGCTTCATCTTTTTTATAACCGGTTGTATTAACATTAGCAACATTATTGGAAATAACATCAGTTCTAATTGCTTCTGAAATCATTCCGGTTGTCGCAGTATATAGTCCTCTTATCACAAAAAGACCTCCCGCCTCATTTAAGCAATACTATTAGATTTCAAAGTACTTAAGCTGTCTTCCAAGTTTTCAATCGATTCCAACGCTTTACCAGTGCCTAAGGCTACACAAGATAACGGATCTTCCGCTAAGTACGTCGGAATTCCTGTTTCTTTTTGAATTAATTCATCTAACGCATATAATAATGCGCCACCACCGGTCATAACGATTCCTCTGTCCATAATATCAGCAGCAAGTTCTGGCGGAGTTATCTCAAGAACAGCTTTTACACATTGAACAATTGCTTCGACCGGTTCATTTAAAGCTTCGCCGGTTTCGACTGCTGACATTCTCACTGTTTTTGGTAACCCTGATAGCAAATCACGACCTCGAACTTCCATACTACCTTCACGACGACCTCTAATCGCCGTACCAATATTCATTTTGATTTCTTCAGCAGTCCGCTCACCAATCATCATATTATATTCTTTTTTAACATAACGCACGATAGCATCATCAAATTTATCGCCACCAATCCGGAGCGATTCACTTGCAACAATTCCGCCTAAGCTAATCACCGCCACATCAGTTGTTCCACCACCAATATCAACCACCATTGCCCCATAAGGCTCTGATATATCAAGACCTGCTCCTAACGCTGCTGCTAACGGTTCTTCAATCAAATATGTTTTTCTTGCACCGGCTTGTACCGCTGCTTCCAATACTGCTCTTTTTTCAACCGTCGTCACCCCGGACGGAATACAAACCATAATTCGCGGTTTGAAAATAAAGCTTCGGCCGGCTACTTTTTCAATAAAATGTCTTAACATACTTTCCGTAGTATCATAATCCGCAATAACACCTTCACGAAGCGGTCTTATCGCAACAATATTGCCCGGTGTACGCCCCAACATTTTTCTGGCTTCTTCACCAATCGCTAAAACTTTGTTAGAATCTCGATCAATCGCCACTACTGACGGTTCTCTTAAGACAACCCCTTTACCCTTTATGTAAACCAGCACATTAGCCGTACCTAAATCTACTCCTATATCCATTGACATCCCAAACAATATAAACGCCCCTTCACTACATAAAATTTCCTTTTTACTCTAACGTGATTTTATTCTACATTTAATACGCATTTCCTGCAATACAAAATTCATAATTATTAACAACTTTTATAAATAATTTTCGGACTGAAAAGTCTATTCTTTTTAAAAAAACCTTCCGACATTTTTGAGATATTTTTCTTCACCATAGCCCCTCTGTTTCAAACCAGCTTCAGCCATCATCAACACAGCACTTATTAAGTCATTAAGTTTCTTGTGCTGAATCCAATCAAGATTTCTTTTGGCACTAAGTTCACATAGTTCATTATTGCTAAAGATAATTTTATTGTCATGAAAAAATTTATTTAATAGTTCTTCCACAGCTTCAATCATTATCCCCAGCCCCAAATTAAAAGCCGACGGTGCTAACGCATTATCAAAGGCTTGGCTACAAGCACCTCTCCGTTCTAATGTACCATATACTTTCAATTCAGTATTGCAATAACTATAAAAACTATTTAAATCTTCTGCTTTTGCTTGATGAACATTCTCACCAAAATAATCTTTTAGTGATATGGGCTTTATAAATTCCCACTTATCGCGATACCGTAAAAATAAACACTTTTTTGCATACAGCTCGACTATATCATCAATAGTTTCAACTATCTCATCAATACTGCCTACCAGATTAGCTTTTTGAAAAGCACTGCGACTATAAATATAGTGTCGTCCCGAATAATAAATTCCTTCCGGAGTATCCAGCTTGGAGTTGGCAAATAACAGCGTTTCAATAAAATCAAGTTTAGAAAAAACATTTAAGGCCAATGGCATTTTATCTAAACTTATTTCTAAATGAGTTTGACTGGAAGAAATAAAAGCAAATAAATCTTTGTGTCCATGAAAGTTTGGTGGAGCAAAATACTCCAAAAATTACATTCTGCTTTTATTTCTTCATCGTCAATCAGCGTACTATTGATTGACGCAAAATCAGGATTTAACCCCTTGTCAATCAAACTATATCCGTTAGCTTGTAAATAATTTCTGATAATCTGTAGATAGTACGTTAGACTTTTTTCAATATTTAATAAGGAAGGCTGTGGCGCAAACGCTAGTTCCAAATTATTATAAGAGGTATCAAGCGTTATAACAATCTCGTTTTGCTTTTCCGCACCAATCAGTTGTGATTTGGAACTATATAGCGGTTTAAAGCCAGCTTTAAGCAGTCCTTTAAACAAATTTTCGATAATATTTTTTTCAATATTTTTAGCTTGCTTATGTACTATCGGATATTCTAGTTCAACCCCAACCTTCATTTTAGAATTACTAAAGCTTCTAATCGGACTTATCAATCGTTCATATAGTAAATCAGTTATCTTCATAAATCACCTATCAATACGAACAGCCAACATTGCAATATCCTCGGTTTGTTCCACCCCTTGACTATGTTGAGCAATTAATAAACTTACATGATCTATCATCATTTTTAACGTTGCATCCGGTCTATTGCCGATAAAACGGTTTAAATTTAACAACAATTTAGCTTCGGAATAAATTTCATTATAGTTATTAACCGCTTCCGTTATTCCATCAGTATAAGCAAAAACAATATCACCAGCTTCTAAGATTAGCTCACGTTGTTTATAATTCACATCCTTTAATACACCTAAAGCCATACTCTTAGACATTGGTAAATAATCAAACTTTATTCCACAGCGATAAACAAACGGATTATTATGCCCAGAATTAGAATAAGTGAATTTTCCGGTGCTAATTTCTAAAATACCAAAAAATACTGTTACAATAATATTCTCTTCATTATCAGCATTCAATTGGTTGTTAGTAATATTTAGCACTTCGCATGGCGTTAATCCGCTTAAAGCATTGTTTTTTAGCATCGTCTTTGTCTCGACCATAAATAACGATGTTCTAATGCCTTTTCCACTAACCGCCCCAATAGTTACAACTAAATGGTCATTATCAAGCATATAAAAATCATAAAAATCCCCGGCAGAATCATTAATCGGTTCTACGGTCGCATATAACGAAAAATTATCATCAGCATCATATGGCGGAAAGTTTTTCGGCAACAAAGTTTTTTGGATATTAGCAATAATGCTAGCTTCAGTTTCTCTATTACCCCTAGTTTGCGTTACTTCTTTTAAATTTGAAATATAAGTTTTCAAATCTATCACCATTTTATTAAAAGACTCTGTTAAATCTTTTATTTTCTTTTCGCTTTGATAATATTCGCCTAAATTTATATATTCCGCAGGCTCTTTAACCGCAAAAAACTTATAACTAAACTCTCTTAACGGAATAAAAAGGCTGTATTCAAATAATACTATATAAATAAGAGCAATAATTGTTGCTATGACAAAAATGATCATTATAGCTCTAATCGCACTAGCAATAACTCCGGCAATAATCGAATCCATATTACAATCCGCCCCAACCGCCAACACCGCTTCACCCTTGCTATTAAAAACCGGACCATAAGCTGAGGCTAACCAGCCATAAGTTGGATCATTAGTAAAGTCTAAGCCCGAAGTTGCCGTTTTAGTTCGCATCATCGTCATAATTTTATTATTGCCATCAATATAAGGATCGGTTTGACCAACTTTAATTGTTGAATATTGGCTATCACCTTCATTCGAAGCCGCATAGATATATACCAATTCATTATCCGTCGGCTTAAAAACATACAAAAATTTCAGCCCAAAAACTTTTTTAATTTCCTTTAACCGTGCATCTTTGTCTTTAAATTCATCACCAATGTAACCTTGATCAAGATAGCGCAATAACTCATCGCCATCTAAAATTTCCGCAGCTAACACTACTGCTCCATGTGCTTTTTCTGAATAGGTTTTTAGCACAACATCTCTAATCGAAAAGTAGTAAAATGCAATCATTCCAATAACCATGAGGAAAATAAAAAACATAAATCCAACAATATATTTCTTTTTATCATTAATATTGTTATTATTGCTCTGCTTTCTTGGAAACATTAGTAAAACAACCCCTTCATTTTTGTGCTAAAACTTTTACTGCTCCGTCTTTTAATGGCATAATAAAACAATCATTATGAGTATTGTCCTCTAAGTCTGTAATTAACGCTACTTTTTGCACTAAATTATTTTTTTTAACAAAACACAACCTTCCAAAAGCGCGATAAGTATGTTTAGCTGCCGCCACTGTAAAATTTCGGTCAATAGTAAGCTCGGGTAAAGTCGGCTTAGACCAATAAGAACCAAGACCTTGTTGAGGCTGCGCATTATTCCAATAACTATCAAAAGAGCTCATCATAACTTTAGTCAGCTCCAATGCTGCGTAATGACATTTATTGTAAATATCGCGGTCATTTTCGCTCTGTGCAATCTGGAATTTTTTTTGCATAACAATAGCGCCTTCATCAAAATTATCCGTTAACTGATGAATTGTGACTCCGCCATAATCATAGCCTTTATATATTCTCATTTCGATAGGGAAATACCCTTTCCCTTCCGGCAATAGAGAATTATGAATATTTATGCCCCGAAATTTTTTTGTGTCCGGTATTGGAATTTTACTATCATATTCCGCTGAAAAAAACAAATCACAATCATTACTGCTAAATAAAGTCTGCGCTTCGTCCAGCGTCATTTTATTATACCTAATTGGAATATTATTGTTCTTAGCTAACGCCGCTACCTTATCTTCTCTGATATATTCATTTTCATTGTGATAAGTATATAATGCTACTATTTCATGCTCCGAATTAACCAAATATTTAAAACATTCATAAAAAACATCAGTACCAAAATAAATTATTTTCATAACCTTACCCTTTTTTTAAGTTTTCAAGATTAATAAAAAACAATCCCAGTAATACCAGAGATGTTAGTGCAATCAACAAAATCCCATAGCTTATGCCCGATAACATCGCTATACAAAAATAGCCGGCGCCATCACATAAGCAATATTTTCAAAAGTATTTTTAATGCCATTCGCTTTGCTGATACCGAATTTATTAACAATCTCTAAGGTATTATAATAAATATTTTGTGCCGTAAAGGTAAAGCTATCCGCCACCCCTAAGATAATAAGCGCAATAACCGCCGTTGTTAAACTCGGTTTTAGTGCAAATAGCCCCAAAGCTACTACTGATAACAAGCTTCCGATGATCATATTGATTTTTTTGCTAAATAACTTTTCTAATTTAGGCGCAAGTAAGGGGCCTAAGTAAACCACAAAAATGCCATTGAGCAAAAATGCCTGCGCAATCCTTGTCGTCGTAATATTGTTTTGATCAGCAAACAGCGGAAAGAAATAATATAAAAAGTAACTCATCACAAGATAAGGAATAAAGATAAAGAAAAAAAAGCTGATAATTTTAGGATTAATTAAAAATTTACCAATACTAATTTTTGATTGTTCGGTTTTGCTGACCTTAGGACTAATATTAAGGGCTACATTTTTTAGTAAGTATAATCCTAAAGCGATGCCACCTAGAATAGTTGCCGCCGCCACAAAATACACTTGCCGTTGACCAATAAAATTAGCCAAAGAACCTCCAATCACACAGCCGATATTAATAGCCGCAAAATATGAGGCAAAATAATACGCATAGCCATCACTGAGAATTTTTTCATTATCCGCTTCACTAATAAAAGTTAGTAAAGCGACATGTACAAAGCCCATTCCAATCCCAATCACCGCTTTGCCGATTGTAAATACAATAACATTCGGCAAAATACCACAGATTAAAAATCCCAATAAACTGATAGTGGCACCACTAAACAATAGTTTTTTAAGACCAAGCTTAGTTTTCAAACTACCGCCGAGCCAAGCAAAAATAGCGGTAGTACAAACTTCTGCTGATAAGGGAATCGCAATACCAATTTCTGCCGGTAAATTAAAAATTGGTTCATAAATTTTTGTCACATAAATCGGCGTAAAAGAGTTTTGCATGAAATCAGCCACCAACAAAATAAAACTCAATGGTCTAATCACCGCAATTACTGTTTCATCATAATTTAGTACAACGTTATTAAATCTTTGTTTAAGATATTCAGTTAAGTTTAACAATGCGTTGTCCCGAATCATCAACAACACAAAAATTGTTATTGTTATCGTTATTGACTGTTGCTAAGGCCGGATTCTTAAACTGAAACTGTCCCGCTAAGGGATTTTCCAGTAACAAATCAATCTTATTCTGTAAAAAAATAAACATTAAAACTACACTGAACAATGTTAGCAAAACTTTATATTTTTTCATAACAGCCTCATAAATTTTAAAAATAGTCTTACTCTTAATTATAAGCTATTGCTATGATATTTTAAATTTATTTTTACAGTAATTGAAAAAATTTTAATTATCATACAGTATATTAATGTAAAAAAAGGCAATTGATAAGCATCAATTGCCTTTTTACTATATTCTTTTTATGTCGGCCCCAAGATTACATAATTTATCTACTAAACCATCATAACCTCTATCAATATGATGAATACAGCCAATTTGCGTTTCGCCCTCAGCTACTAAGCCTGCTAGCACCATCGCTGCTCCGGCTCTTAAATCAGTAGCTTTAACTTGGCAACCCGATAATTTTTTCACACCATCAACAATCGCACTGCGACCATCTACTTTAATATTTGCCCCCATCCGCTTTAGTTCATCCACATGCATGAATCTGTTTTCAAAGACAGTTTCACTAACAATACCACTACCACCAGCAATAGTCAACATCGCCATCAATTGTGCTTGCATATCTGTCGGAAAACCCGGATAAGGTAATGTTTTAATATCAACCGCTTTAATATTACCGGTTCCTTTTACTCTAATACCATTTATTTCTTCTTGAATAAATACTCCAGCTTCCTTGAGTTTAGCAATAACAGGTTTTAAATGCTCACTTAAGGCATTTTCAATATAAACATCACCGTTGGTCATTGCCGCTGCAACCATATAAGTTCCCGCTTCGATCCGATCAGGAATAATAGTATAATTGCAACCTTTTAAAGCTTTAACGCCTTCGATTTTAATAATATTAGTGCCGGCTCCTTTGATATTAGCCCCCATTACATTTAAATAGTTAACTAAATCAATTATTTCTGGTTCATGCGCCGGATTTTCTAAAATAGTTTGTCCTTCAGCCATACAAGCTGCCATAATAATATTCTCGGTCGCACCAACACTAGGAAAATCCAAATAAATTCTAGCACCCTTCAACCCATTAGGTGCTGAAGCCTCAATATAACCTTCACCACAATCAATTTTAGCGCCTAAGGCATCAAAGCCTTTTAAATGTAAATCAATCGGTCTAGTGCCAATCGCGCATCCACCCGGTAATGAAATTTTAGCTTTACCGCAACGGGCTAACAACGGTCCCATTATCAAAAATGACGCTCTCATTTTTCTGACAAGCTCATATGGAGCTTCACAAGATGAGATTACGCTACTATCAATATTCAGCGTATTATTACCACCATTAGAGACCTTAACACCCAAGTGCCCTAATACCTCTGAAATCGTTCGAACATCTTCCAAGTCAGGAACTTCTTCCAAAATACTAGGACTAGTCCCTAGTAAGGATGCTGCTATAATCGGTAATACAGCATTTTTCGCTCCACTAATTTTCACTTTACCCTCTAAACGCTTACCACCATTTACAACTAATTTCTCCATGAAGTCCTCCCATAATAACTAAGGCAAATATATCTAACTTTACTCTG